>JAZUII010000046.1:0-30950 GCA_045642105.1 Anaerovoracaceae bacterium
TGTCTTCTGTCAGAAGATTAAGTTCTTTTAGCGTGCATTCCTCCAGTTCTTCTTTCCAATCTCCCTTTGTCTGTGCACTGATCCCTATCTGAAGCGCAACTACCATCTTTAATTCTTTTGTTATATTCATTGTTTTCACCTTTCTGCTATCCGATATGACTCACTATTATCAGTCTGCATATTCTATATAGCAGATACAATCGTCACCTGCGTACCCATCTTTCGACTATGGCGGACTTGGAAAAATGCGAATTCACATTTCTTTCTCCCAATCGAAATCGACCAAATCCCATTCAAATCCCATTCTGGAATGCAGTTGTATGCGGTTGTATGCGGTTGTGTACTGCTGAGTTCGAATTGCGTGACCACCCTCAAACCCTTGCAATTACTGAAAAGCTTGAAATTTCAATAAAAAAGAGACCTTTTCAGGTCTCTAATTTTCTGGCGGAGGACATGGGACTCGAACCCACGGGGCTGTTACACCTTACCTGATTTCCAATCAGGCTCCTTAGCCACTCGGTCAATCCTCCGCATATTCAATTTTGACGCTTGTAGATGATACCACAAATACTGCATTCGTGCAAGGGCGCAGCTGGTGTATAATGTAATAAAGTACAGCAGATTAAGCAACTGAACACAGCCTTTGAAAGGATACATTATGGACGCAGTAACGATTAAGCCTATTGGCAGAATATATACGGTTTTCCCGGAGAAATTCGGTATTCCGAGACAGAGCGGAATCGTTGATACACCCGGCACAATTGTTCTCGACGAGCCGTATAACGATCCTAATGCGATAAGAGGTCTCGAGGATTTTTCCTATGTATGGATTCTGTGGCAGGTTTCCGGAGTTCTTGAGGAAGGGGCCCAATGGTCTCCGACCGTTCGCCCTCCGAGGCTCGGCGGCAACAGGAGGGTTGGAGTTTTTGCAACGCGTTCGCCCTACCATCCTAATGCTATTGGGCTGAGCTGTCTGAAACTTGAAGGCATCGAAGAAAGCAAGGATGGACCTCTTATTCATGTGAGCGGAGCTGATATTATGGATGGAACGCCAATATATGATATCAAGCCGTATGTGACTGCGGGCGACTGCAGACCGGATGCAAAGAACGGTTTCGTTGACACCATAGAGAACGACAGACTTGAGGTTGCTTTTGCCGATGGCATCGACCTGCCAGCGACAGATACCAAAGCAATCAAAGAGCTCATTGCCTGTGATCCAAGGCCCAGATATCAGAGTGCTGCTGACAGAGAGTACGGAATGCGATACAAGGGCTGGAATATAAAGTTTACTGTAAATGAAGGCCTGGCTTCTGTATTTGCAGCAGAAAAGGAGAACACCTGCGAGAATTGATTAATGATTCTTTGCTTTTTGCAGTCGACAGAGTAAATGAACGATATACAGATTGTTCGATTCAGAATGAAGTGCCCTGCCTGTGAAGCATGGCTATAGAAAAGGCAAAAGCTGAATGCATTGATTAGGCATTGTTTCTGCATGTTTCGCAGATAGTCCAAAAGTTGCCGGCGGCGAGCAGATACCGTACTGGTATGCGTTTCTGAACACACCTCACAACAGCGGATATAAATCTTAGGATTTTAGCAGAATCAATGGAATGCTGTTCCCCAACGGGCCGAGCTCATTGGAAATCTATGAATGGTCCACTGACTGGTCGAGTTACTTTGATGACGGCCATGAATGGTGGGGTGCCGGATGCTGGAGCGTGTACGACAGAACGCTGAACAGATATGCTGTAATAATGGCATCAACAACTGACTAACCAATACCGAGCATACGAATGCACAAAAAAACGGATGAATCATTCATCCGTTTTTTAGTATTAATTATGCATATAAATTGTGCTGGCGCCTTTCAATAAATGCAGTATATTCCTTCCTGAACCCTTTATATAGTGGTCCCTGATGAACGAACTCAGGCATACAATTGACTTCGACAATGACCCACTCACGGTCGCAAGTGTATGCAAAGTCCCATCCAATAAGCGGCATTTCCGGGAAACGATCTGTTAGTTCCAGAACTGTCTGCTTAAGCTTATCCCAGTCTGGAATAGCAAAGCCTTTATATTCTAGACCGCTGTCAGGATGACATTTGTAGCTGTATCCCATTTCATCTGCGCCGTCTGTAGACAATATACCTTTTTGTGGATCTAATGCTGCGAAAACACCACCAGAACCTGCATTATCAACCACAGAGCCTTTTCTTCCGGTTCTGAAAAAACCACCGAAAATAGCAGGTTTTATTCCATCGTTAATTGTGATAATACGCAATGAATTTACCGTACTGTCATTAAATGCAGCCGTTACTTCTGACTGTCGAATAAGACCTTCTACAATTGTAGTTTTTCCATTCCATATATAAGCAAACAGTTCTTCCGGAGAACTATAATCTCTTAAATCGAGAATCTCTACACCCTTTCCCTGTGACATGGCAATTGGTTTTTTAATAAAACGTGTATTGTTCTTACAGAATTCAAGAAACTGTGAATAGTCTTTCTCGGAACGAATTTCCAAAACATCTCTTCCGTAATAATCACTCAACAGTTCATATGTTTTAAACTTGTTGTCAAAATTTGAACATGTCTCCCTGAATTTATCAACATCCTTTCCTTTCGCACAACTTCTTGTTATCTTGTTCTTTTTAGTATTTGGCAGATACTCGATTCGCTTTTTGTAATCTGCGTCCGCAATATGATAATTCACATATTCCATAGAACTGAAGTCCAGCAATCTGAACATAGCTTCGGCATCAATAATGCGTTCTTCCAGTTCATCTGTGTTCAATTCAGGGTTGCTTTGAATAAATTTCTTTTGGAGAACATTTTTTCTTGATGGGACCATTGTATCCTTTATTATTGAATAATATTCTTCTTTTAAGCTGTCAAAAATCTCAGTATTGTCCAGATCTTGTAATACAAGGTTCTCAATTTCGCAAGCACGACGCAGTTTTCTTGCCAGATCATAAGCTGTTTCCATATTGCAGTTATTCAAAGAATAATCTACTAACTGCTGGCGGGAGAATTCATAGCCTGTTTTGTTCTTAGCATTTTCAATCAAAGCTTTCGCATCTATGCGCCTCTGTTTCAGTTTTTTCTGCGCTGCTTTCCTTTTTTTTACAATTTTTTTGCACTTGCTGTACTCTCTGCTTTCGTTAAGAAGGAAGAGATCATTGTTTATATATTCTGAATATGTGATTCCTGTTTTTTCAACTGCTTTACTTAATCTTGCGTTTGCAGTTTTATAATCAGTGCTGTATTTTTTGCACAAGATTCGGACCGCATTTTTTTTTGCCTTTTTTTCATTCAGGGTTTTTATATTCAGCACTTTTTTAAGGAATTTTTTAATCTTGTACATATGTTCTCCTTTTGAAAAATAATATATATTCCTTTATGTGGATTATTTTAAGATATTATATCACTATATCATTTTTTCGCAAATATCAAGGACTGTCGAATATTTGAAGATGGACAAGCCGCTATTCTAGATCAATCAATTGTTAAAAAACAGGGATAGGTGTGCGAGCCCATAAGCCTCGCGTACCTATCCCTTCGTAACCCATATATGCTCAGCAGCACTTCACATTGCTGCTGCCCTCGCGCTGATTCGGTTTATATGGTTCTTAGAGAACCTATTTAATTTTAACCTTGATTGTCTTCACAACCTTCTTGTCTGCTTTGACCTTAATTTTGACAGTCTTGCCCTTGCCGGCCTTCTTAGCCTTGACTACGCCCTTCTTAGATACTGTAGCGTACTTCTTATTGCTTGAGCTGAACACAGCAGGCTTCTGTGCCTTAGCAGCTGACGCACTGTATCTAACCTTAACCGTCTTAGACTTGCCAGCTGTTACAGACATCTTCGCAGGCACCTTTATTGTGAACTTGGCGTAAACATCTTTTACCTTGGTATCGGCACTAACTCTAAATGAGGCCTTGTTCTTAGCTGCCCTCTTGCCGTTAACTGTCAGAGACTTACAGTAGTATCCCGAATTACCCTTACCAGTTACAGTTACCATCTGTCCAGGCATGTATTTGCCCTTTCCTGACAGAGTACCATACTTGCTGGAATTCGATACTGTTACCATTGGCCCTGACATTCTGCATGACATCAGAGTTCCATCTGATAGATAGTATGCAGTATTACCAAGAACTGTTGAAACCGTAGTTGATTCATCACTTACGTCATCCCAGTCATCCCAATCAGATTCGTCGTAATCCGGATCTTCAAACTTGTATCCTGTATCTACATAAGCATCCTTGGATACACTATACTTGAACACATTGCCGAGACCTTCTGTATCAAATCCGAAGAACAAGATTCCATCAGCACACTGTGCCATCTCTGAATAGTACTTCAAATAGGTCTTTCCGCCTCGGTTAATGGCTATCGCATTAGCTTCATCGCCAAGCTCAATCTTCGCTTCAGACTTCTTCCATGTCGTACCATCGAACAGAAGAACTGATGGAACCTGACATTCGTAGTTCTCGTCACCATCTTCCAATGGTGTTCCATCGCATCCCATGATGTACAGCATATACTTGCCTGACTGATAGATTTTTCCTGCTGCACGGGATTCAGGCATCTCAGGTATCTCGGTCCACGCCTTGGACTGCGGATTATAGCAGTTTACTGCACTTGATATTGTCTTGCTCTTACGGTCGTATCCGCCTGCAAAGTACAGTTTGCCATTATATGAGCCCATAGCTACGTCTGTTCTCGATGCAAGATTGTCTGGAAGCTTGCCGAGTGATTCAACTGCTCCGGTCTTTCGATTAATCTTAATAAGCACAGTCTCTCTTGAGATTACATTTGTTGAATCTTCAGGGAATACTTCCTCGAGATTAGCCAGAACGTACAGATTATTATCTATAAGCGCCATATCACTTCCGAAAGTCAGCTGGAATGCGCCTTCTGTATCCCGCTTCTTGAACAGCTGCCACTTGTCCACCTCTGCAAAAGGATTTCCCCTCAAGGCAAGATCATCACCTTCTTCGACTTCTTCCATTTCTTCCTTAAGTTCTGAAGCAATATTCATCTTGTATATCATATTGTCATAATTGCTTGCAAAATACAGATTTGTTCCATCTGTTGTATATGCGTCCGCACTTGACAGCATCATAACATTTTCAGATGTCATTTCTTTCTTGCCATTGACAAGATATACATATTCCTTGACTGTCTCCTTTCCGTCAGCTGTTACCTTAATATTGACATGTCTGTTAATCCAGTCGTTATCGTCTATTACAAGTTCATTCTCATCTTTAGATACGATATCAGCCTCTTCATACTCGGCTCCATCAACGCATTTCTGTATCTCGACCTTGATGTCATCCTTGTCGAAACCGTATCCCTTAATTGTTATCTTCTTCGACGCTGTATCAACTGTAATTTTGTCTACAATAGTTGTGTATGGAATCTCGATGTCATTTCCATACTGTACAACTCCGCCAGTCAGTACTGCATCATCCATTCCGGCATGAACATCAGTATTTTTCAGAGTCTTCTGAATTGTCTCAACACTTCTTGTACCGCTTGCCTTGCCTTCAGTCATGCTTGCAACAACACCTGCGACTACAGGAGCAGCCATTGACGTTCCGGACATAAACTCGTACTTACCAAAATCCTCACACTTGACATCTTCGCTTGAGATTCCGATGTTATCCAGGTACAGCTCATATGTTCCGTTTTCTACGCAATTTGTGAGAAATACAACTTCTCTCTCTGATCCTGCTTTTTCTCCGTCAAGATTCAAATCTAAATTGATAACATCCCAGCCCGAACTCTCACCGGATACAATATATCCCATACATTCATACTTGTCGACGTTATCAGGTGTTACTTTCGCACCCTTAGGTGCATCTACAACCATGAAGTAAGGTGGTGTATCAAAGAATCCTGCAGTTGACTCCGGTGCATTATATGTAAAAGCAACTGATACAAACTGTTCGTTCCTCTCCCCAACAGTATATGGAATTCTTGATGTGAAATATCCTGTTCCATCTGAATCATACTTGAACTTCATCGACGATCCGCCAGCAGCAGCTCCAAGGTTCATATCAGAAGTTGTGCTTACTGTTACACCTTCACCTGCATCCTTCTCTGTGATTGCCGGAGCGAAATCTTTATTCAGTTCACACTCTGTATCATCATTAAAATTGTTGAACTTCGCCGATAACTTCTGCTGCATTTCTGAATCATACCCGCCATAAATAGTTGGGTTATATGTGTAATTACATGTAGCAGACAGGATTGTTGTTCCCGGTGCAGCAATATCTACATATTTTGATCCGCGATTTGAGAAGGAAGCAATATTACCTTTCTCATCTGATGCCGCTACGCAGATAACGTATGGGCTATCAGTACAAGCCGGATACTCAAGCCAGTCCTCTTCAGTGTTGTAATCCGTTGATTCGTTACCAGCGGCTACTACTGATACACAACCCTTCTCACCGACTTTATTAATCATGCGGGTAAGGATATCACTTTCTTCATCACCACCCCATGAATCATTTACTGCAACTACATTAACACCCTCGTCGATTGCCTTGGAGATGTACTCATAGCAAGCAAGTGCGCCGGCAATGTCTCCACCTCCTTCTGAGTCAAGGAACTTAAGTGCCATTATTTCAACATCAGAAGCAATACCATTGATGCCACTGCCCTGTCCGGCTATAGTTCCTGCACAGTGAGTACCGTGGCCGTTGTCATCCTTAGGATCTCCATACTCGCCCTCTTCTGATGTGTTAATACCGTATTCACCGACCAGGTTGCCTGTTCCGTCGTTCATCCACATTACATCTCTAAGATCAGGATGTGTGTAGTCAACACCGGTATCGATAACCGCTACAACCTTCTTCTCACCAGTGCTTGCAGGACGGCCTTCATAATTTATGTCCTCACCTGCAGTTCCGGCATTCTGTCCATTATTCATCAGATGCCACTGATTCTCAAAATACTTGCCATTGTCACAGGCTTTGACAATGTAGTTCGGCTCAGCCAGCTCAATTCCATCAACCTTGTTAAGCTCACTTACAAGTTTCTCAGTCGAAGTTTCATCACTTGATACAAGTGCAATCGTATCAGTGATATCCTCTTTGCTGGTCTCAACTCTATAGATGTCATCAAGCTTAATCTCAGATGGTGCATCACTTAGTATGCGCTTGGCACTTTTTGTTGAGAGCTCATCATCTGTGCTAAAAAGAACAATCGCTTCACCCTCGACATAATCCTTTTCATCAGATTTGTGTCCCATATGATTAGGTATTTCTATTGACTGCGCATATGCAAGACCCGTACATGTCATAACCATGCAGAAAGTCATTGCAAGTGCTACTAGCGATTTTCTCATGTAACGCTTTCCTTTCATTATGGTATACTCCTCCTTTCGATGCTTCTCCCCCTAATAAATTACACTTATATTGTAGCATCTGTTGCATTTAACAAAAATGGTTTTTTGTCAAATAAATTATTACAATTTCCGATACAGCATTAGAAAAGCAGGTAGATTAATACTACCTGCTTCTATGTGTTGATTACAGCCACGAATCTACTCGGTAAAACCCTCGCTCGCCGATTCCAAAGCGGCCTGCTGTTCTGCGAGTCTCTTCTCCTCGTTCCACTCTCTAAGCTCTTTGGCGAACTTCCACTGCTTCATGTAGTGCTTGTATGGTTCAGGGTCATCATCATCCTTGATGAAGTGAATATCTACAGATTTATCGATTCTGTCAATATCCTCTCTTGTAAGAATTCCTTCGATGTATTCATCTATGAAAATCTTCTCGCTGGCAAATGTCTTGTTTGCTTCTTTGATGCGGCAAGTTTTGTCTACCGGAATACCCTTAAGCATATAGTCTGCAAACATTGCTGGCATATTAGCACCCAATTTAGTAAGCGCATATCCGGAAGCACCATATCTCAGGTTCAGCTCTACGAAATACACCTTGCCGTCAGTTGTTTCAATCAGATCCACATCGAAGAGTCCGTTAAACTTCAGTGATTCAATGAACTTTACAACTTCCGATATAAGTGGTTCAGCCTCTTCTACCGGCAGCATTCTTCCAACAAGAGCAACTCCTCTGTGCTTGCCTTCTCCACCCTCAACAGCCTCGAAGTATCCAGGGCACACAACACCCTTATCTGTACTTACTCCAAGGTATGACAGTTCTCTTTTTATCTGAACAAAATCCTCAACCAGCAGCTCAAAACCCATTGCAGCTCTCTCTTCCAGAGTTGCCTTGAGTTCTTCGTATGTTGCGCACATCTTCATCTGCGACTTGGAACTGTTCTTACTTACATTAGGCTTAATGAAACAAGGATAGTTAACGCTGTCCGGAATTGTCAGATTCTCATCTGCTGAAGAAATTACGCAGCTGTTGAGAACCGGAAGGCCTGCCTCCTTAGCCAGATTCTTCTGAGCTTCCTTGCTCATAAGCCTTGCAATCTCTCCGCCCTTGCCATTGATATTAGGCATGATGTAGTAATCCTTCAGCTCATTGTAATATTCATCAATGATATTTGCCACAAGATCATCTGCAGGTATGATGAGCATTCTGTTGTTCTCATCCGCAATTGCCTTAAGTCTCTCTACAATTCGTACCGCATTTCTCCTGGAGTTACATACATAGTAAGCTTTAACATACTTGCTATACATTTCAGGTCTGAGTTTTCTGAGAATATTATGTTCACCCGGCTTCTTCTGGAAAACTCTAAGTACCTCAACCTCGTATCCCGCTTCTCCAAGCGACTTGGCCATACACAGATTGGAACAGAAGTTTCTTCCTGCAACAAGAACACGTGGTGTAGTCGCATTTGGATTTCTCTTATTAGCTCTTTTAGCCTGCGGATATCCCTTAATTACCTGGTTAATTCCACCGAGATAAGGTCTCAATGTCCTTTTTACAGCTTCTTTTTTAACTCTCTTACGGGTTCTTTCAGCCTTCTCTTCATTTAACTCATAGAAAAGCTGGGTTGGCTTAGGGTCATCTGCATATTCCAGCAGTCTGATATCCGCCTCGGCCAGCATCTTCTTATACTTTCTCTTGCTGATTTTGTTATGAGCATAGTCATCCATAGCAACCTTCTCATATATGAAGTTCTTGCCGTATGTCTCTACGCACTCATCTTCCGGTTTGTGACCCTTGCCAAGGAGCTCACTTACCACCAGTGCAGGGAGGTTGACTCCGCTCATGAAATATGAAAAGTTAGGGCCACCACTTCTAAGATTAACCTCGTTGAAGTATATCTTGCCGTTAGCAATATTCAGTTCAAGGTCGAACATTCCGAAGTAGTGGAAGCTCTGCATCAGTCTGACGATTTTGTCCTGCAGCTCTCCTAATTCCTCTGCAGGAACCACAATTCCCGCAAGAGTAACACCCTTTTCATACACAGCAACCTGAGTCTTTCTGATGATTGCAGGAATAATAATCTTCTGATCCAGGCATACTCCGGATAAATCAATTTCATTTTCAATATCAAGGAATTCCTGGACAAGAATATCTCTGTCCGGATGTCTGTCCTGCAGCCACTGAAGGTGTCTATACAGTGCTTCTCTATCATCGCACTTTTTCATTTCAACCTTAAAGCCTGTGATACTCTCAATAGGCTTAACGAAAACAGGGAATACTACATCTTCAGGAATGCATATTGACTCTCTCAGATTGATAATCCACTCAGCCGGCATCAACAGACCAGCCTCTCTTGCAAGGCTGCTCTGAACAGTCTTCTTCATCAAGTCTACCATATCACCCTGCTTGCCTCCCACAATAGAAGGCATGATGAAGATTTCCTCCAGCTGCTCTCTGTAACTGTCAACTACAGATGCAGTATAGTCATCCGTTGGGAAAAGAACAATCTGTCTTCCCACATCATTTCTATATTCAAGGAGTTCTCTCAGGATTGCGCGATCTCCGCCTCCTGCAACCTTACGAGATACTACCTCTACTGAATTTCTAACATACTTACTTGCACAGGCTACCTCTGACTGGCCCTCTTTTCTGCAATTAGCAATAAGATCAATTGTATATCCAGCCGCACCAAGGGATCTTATAACCGCAAGTCCTGTTGAATATATTCTTGACAGTACTACAATCAGAGGTTCTCCATCTTCAAGTCCTGCCTGTTTGGCCGCTCTCTTAGCAAGAATCTGACTGTATCTGGCATCCTGCTGTTCTTCAGTCATAAGACAGAAGTTGTTCCTGCGATAGTCATTATAGGTGATGCCAAGTCTCTCTCTGCACGCGTCAATCTGTTCCTCGGCATATTCTCTATCCCAACCGGCACGCTCCATTGCATGCTTGATGCATCTCTCACGAAGCACGCGTTGCTTCTCTCTGCGCTCTCTTTTAGCCCTCTTATCCAGATTCTCCTGTATGAACAATTTCTCCGGCTCCGGATCACTTTCATCACCGCACAGAATTGTTAACTGGGAACTCTCTATACACTCGTCCAGTTCTTCCTTTGTAATATATCCATAGATATAATCATCCCATGCAATTTTTTCGTAAATCATCTGCTTGCCGAATCCGGTAAAATCCATCTCTGATGGATCATGCTCTATTCCCTGCAGAGACTCTGCGAAAATCAGCGGCAGGTTAACATTACTGTTGAAGTATGCATAATTCTCACCTGCGCTTCTCAAGTTGACCTCGTTGAAGTATACCTTATCCCCTACAATGTTGAACTCCATGCCAAAGCATCCATTGTATCCGAATTTTCTGAGCAAACTGAAAGCCTTCTCTTTCACATCCTCGCCCAGTTCTTCGAAAGGTGCCATATCTCCTGTAAGTGTTACGCCTACTCCATGTTTACCGATTCTTGTCTTCCTGATCATTGCCGGCAGGAATACTTTTCCATCCATAATGCAGCCGGCAGTCTCAATTTCCTGATCTATCTTCAGATACTCTTGTACGATTACATCTCTATCCGCATAACGCTCTCTCATTTCGTTAAGCTTATTAAGGAGAGAGTCTACATCCTCGCATACAGCCATTTCCGTCTTGTATCCCATAATACTCTTGATAGGCTTAACGTATGCAGGATATACAACACCATCAGGAATTGCAATTGTCTCTTCGCGAAGAGACACTATATTTGTTACAGGCACGTTAAGTCCAAGCTCAGCTGCCATTGTGCACTGAACTGTCTTATCCATGAGAGCTGCAAGATCCCCTTGAGCACCTCCTTCGATGAAAGGCATCAGGAAATGGTCTTTCAGCTCATCCCTGTTGTTATCCATAATTGTTGTAGTGTAATCATCTGTTGGAAAAATGATTGGTTTGTCTTCCTCTGTTCCGATGTACTTTCGGATTTCGGTCATTATCTCTGTTTCGCCATCATCTCCAACCTTCTTGGAAACCACTTCAACGGACTTTCTTACGTACTTACTTGCAGCAGCTACTGCAGCAGCACCATCCTTAACTGAGCTGGCAATCAGGTCTACTGTATATCCCTCATGTCCAAGAGATCTGATTACACTTAATCCTGTCGAATTGTTTCTCGACAGGACGATTACCAATGGTTTGTTAGCCATTTTCATTCTCCTTGTTACCTAAATCTTTTAATCCAAGCACAGATTTAATCGATTATATTATACTACATCAACAGCTTGTGTTACACATCTATCGAGTCTGCTGTATAACAATATTAAAGGAGATGAGCTTAAGAAAGCCCCATCTCCTTCTCATTTCACATTTACAATCACAACTTACAGATTGCTTTATCGTGTAGACTCTATTCAATAAAGGTGTCATTTATATTACAGGAATCTTCCAGCACCCTTATACATCTCTGTGTAGTGTCCGGCAAGTGGAGATATGACCATACCGACATAGGATTCGCCCTTGCTGCTATGAATGAACTCGCCCTTTCCCAGATACAAGCCAACATGATCTACTTCCTTTGTATTCGTTCCTGTATCTCCGCAGAAAAACAACAGGTCTCCCGGTTGTAACTCCGTAATATCTAATTTAGTTTGAACCCAACGAGCATCAACTTCTTCATCGGTAGTTTCATCATAGTATAGGCTTTTGCTTTCCGCTCTTGCAGCGTTATACATGTCTTCTGCATTAAACAGCCCATTTAAATAATAGGAAATACCAATTCCATTCATTGCTTCTTTATAAAGGTATCTCTGAAAACCGGAACAATCCAGGTCTGTTGTTATATTTGTTCCAGTAGTTCCATCTTTCACTGCAGCATTCTTATGACTGAAGTCATAATGAATAGTTGCATTTTCATATAAAGAAATTGCAGTCGCAAGAACAGCTTCCTGTCGATGATTCATCGAATCATCTGCATAAGCATTATACGAAAAATCACTTTTTTTGGTAGTAAACGGATATGCTCCTCCAGAAATATCTACCCAGATATATCTGGTATTGTATTTTCCATTTTTGTAATGCTGAACTTTGACCAGCTGATTTTTACTATACTTTCCAACAGAACCATAGACCCTTAATTTTGTCATATACTTTACACAATAATCATCCGGGCCGGATTTTTCGGTCTTCCTAAGATTAACTCTCCATTTGTTTACATAGGCATATGTGTATGCTCTAACAGTTTTACTCTTAACAGTTGACCACTTACTATAGTGCTTGGTTCCAGAAGATGTCTTGGAAAAAACTCTTACCTTGACATAATACTTTTTACCAGCTGATAGTCCTGTAAAAGTTTTATTGAGAGAATTCTTTGTAGCTACACTTACTGTTTTAGCTGACGTAAATTTACTGCTCTTGCTGTATTTAATCTGATAACCTGACTGGCCCTTATTATTTGTGCTTTTGACGGTCAGCTTTCCTCTGGCATCACTGCTTAGTGAAACCACCGGTTTAGACAGACTGCTCGCAGATGAAACAACAGTAAATGACGCGCAGATTGCTATTGCAATAATCAGACATATTAAGATGGAATTTCTCTTCTTCATAATCAAAGTCCTGCCTTTCTATCCCCAATAATTACTATCCCAGTAATTCGGTGCTCCTCAATGATATATTTATTACGTTTAATCCATGGCTTCTTGCATATTCGTCAGCATATGAGCCCTTCTCGCAATAGAATACCGCTCTGTCACATCCCTCAAATGCATCATCAGCTATTGATTCTACTGATTTTGACAGTTTGACACTCTTGAGGTTGACGCAATTAGCAAACGCTTTTTTTCCAATTGTTTTTAATCCTCGTTTCATAACTGCGGTATACAGATTAGTACAACCGGCAAAAGCTTCCTCTCTTACCTCTACGGTAGTCAATCCCATTCTAAATCCTTCTAGAGCTTTACTGTTTTTGAAAAACTTTTCACCGATATAGTCAAATCCTATACACTTGATTTTTCTAACTATACTATTGTCTTCAAATGCTCCCGGAACTGCACCTGTAACAGGTACTCCAAGAATAGTCTCCGGAACGGTACAAGTAATTGAAAGATAATCCTCTCTGATTGCCTTGAGCAATGCATAACCATTATATACTTCGTACACAAAATTATTATCTCTATACTCGAACGGAAACTCTGTTGCCTCATTAATTACAGGTTCCGGATCCGCAACTCGTTTAGTATGCCTGATTCTGTCCTCTGTATAAGATTCAATTTGAATCCCAGTATAAACAGGAAGTGTTCCGCCAATCTCCTGATTTATTTTCTCAAACTTTTTTCGATTTGATCTATTTATCGATACTTTGGACAGAGGAAGAACTACATATTTCTTGTTATGATAGCTCTCGCTTGTATAAATCGGTATATAAGAACATTCTATTTCTACTTTTGATTTATTTCTAGTAAGATTAACGCACGCTATTGCCGACCTTGATTTCGCATTATTAAAATTATGAGAAACAAAATTACCTAGTGAATAAAAAACCGGTACTTTTCTTCCTTTTCGTTCCACAATTCTAAATTCCTGGAGAACATGAGGATGAGATCCAATGATACAATCGCAGCCGGAATCAATCAGTTCTTTCGTAATCCTCAATTGAGAAGGATGTATTATCTTGTTATTTTCCTTGCCCCAGTGAACTGATACTATTACGACTTCAGCACCATTCTGCTTCGCGTCTCTAATTAATTCAGCAGTAAGCTCAGAATCATAGTTATTCAGCATTAAACTACGTCCTTCAGGCGTAATATTGCATTCAAGAGCATTGTGGTCTGTAGCTACAGCAATAATAGCTACTTTGAACCCCTTAACATCTATTATTTCGTATCTTTTTCTGTCGTCCTTGAATGTTCCGGTATGAATAAAATCCATTCTTTCCAGATTATCGATTGTGTCTCCAAGGCCTACTGCACCTGCATCAATATCATGATTATTAGCATTTGTCAGGACATCAAATCCAGCGTTATAAGCAGCCTCAAGGAATTCTAAAGGAGCGTTGCAATAGAAGTTCTCCTCTATTACTACTTTTTCCGATCTGTAAGGAGCGTCTGCACATATAACCGTTTCAAGATTTCCAACAACCAGATCAGCCTGCTGAAATATAGGCTTCACTTGCTCAAACTCATAGTTGAAGTCGTAACCGTTTTCTGTCTCTGCAGCTGCCATCTGTTTTTCGAAACAGGTAATATCTCCTGTGAACATAAGTAAAGCAGACTCTTGTTTAAACCATAACTTCTTCTTGAAGTTTTTCTTGTAAAATACCCCCTTGTCATTAGCATATCTAATGGAGGCTTTGTTAAACCTGTCAATATCAGCATCAATTCTTTCCTTGAAATCTAAGTCCGGTTGCTTAACCTCATATTTCTGCATCCATTTATTGCTTGTATAAGACATCCTTTTACCTCTGTTACCGTAGTAACTCCTCTTCATAATATATTCATTTTAATCTACCATATTCCCATTTTCTATTCAATTAAAGGGAGTTAATTATCAGTCAATCTACACATTTTTTGCCGATGCTCTTATCAATCCGCTTACAGACATTAAGTCTTTAAGCTCTATTTAAATTAGCGTTTTTATTACTATAATGGTATAATTGTTAGAAATTGTTTTGAAATTACAAGTGCGGAAAGGAAATTCTATGTTTAGTATTTTTAAGAAAAATATAGCAATCAAACATAACGAGAAGACACAAAAACATATAGATAAAGTTGTTGAAGCTACAGGCTGGACTCCTGAAACCGCTTATAAAGCTATGAAGGAATTTAAGTCTAAATACAATCTTTCTTTTAACGATTATGTAAAAAATAAGATTTATGAATTAAAAGAATCAGAAATCGAGAGCAGTGTTGATTCAATCATAAAGCACAAGGCAAAACTTGCTATGGAACACGAACAGTGTCTGGAACTTGCTATGGAGAAAAAAGGCTGGACAAGAATACAGGCAGAAAAACATCTTCGAAGCACTGTTAAGAGAACCGGTATCAGCTATAGATTCTATAGAAGATATTTTTTTTTCGATGTTCCTGATGAAAAACAGCAGGAAAGATATGATGAAATAATGATTGGAAGAAATGCCAGAAAAAACAGACACGGAAATGAAAAGGATAAATTCTACCCAATAATCAGTGAGAAAACCGGCTGGTCTGTAGCAGAAATAAAGGCTAAAGTAATTGATGCCAAGGAGAGAACCGGAGCAACTCTCAAGGACTACTACGCATTCAGATTCTGGGAGCTTACCGAAGAAGAACAGGCAACCTATTTTACTCAGAAATTATCCAACAAGATCAGCAAGAAATATGATACTAATGAGTTTTCCAGAGATATTCTTCTCAACAAGGAACTCTCATGTTATCATTTCTCCGAATTCTTCAAGAGACCGTGGTGTATAAGCAAGGCAGTTTCTCTCGACGAGTTTAAATCAATCTTCAAGGATTGCAAAAAAATCGTATATAAACCACTTGACGGAAATGGCGGCCTTGGTATAAAGGTTTTTGATATTTCTGACGGTAAGGCAGATAGTGTTTATTCAGAGCTGCAGTCATTTGTCAGAGGTGTTGTTGAAGCATTTGTTGTTCAGCATCCTGCGATGGCTTCTCTCGCGCCAGGTTCTGTCAACACTGTTAGAATTGTTACTATTTCAGATGAAGAAAACTTTGATGTTGCCTATGTAGCGCTTAGAGTAGGCAGCGGCAAATCTGTTGTAGATAACTTTACTGATGGAGGAATGGTTGTAGGTGTAGATGCTGAGACTGGAACTCTTGTCACAAATGGAGTAGACATTGACGGCAATACATACCCTCAGCATCCTGATACAGGCGTAACTTTCAAGGGCTTCCAGATTCCTTTCTTCAAAGAAGCTCTCAGCCTTGTTGCTGAAGCAGAAAAAACATTACATGGTTATACAGGTTGGGACGTTGCGATCACTGAAAATGGTCCTGTTCTGATCGAGGCTAACATCATGCCAGGTAACAGAATTCTTCAGATGCCTTATGTTGAAGATAGAATCGGAAAGAGAGCAATAATGGAAAAATATCTCTAGTTTTTCTCAAAGAGATTACTATATTTGTCTGTTAATTAGTGACAAAATAAAAAAGCACAGGAACGCCCTGTGCTTTTTTGATTATTTAATCGACTCTTCAAAAGCCTTCTTTGCCGCAAGATATATTTCGTGTTTCTTGTCATAATTCTTCTGTGCTTTCCACAGAGACTCAAGCAGTGCCTTATAATCTACATCGATTTTGTCTCCTGCTGCGGTAAGCTTAGCTATTACCGTATTGTAGTTGATTCGCGCCTGAACCAGTCCAGGTGGTTCCATCTTGCTTATAATGCGGTTGCCTATGGTAGCCTCATATTCCTCCTTCGCTTTCTCCCTGTACGCCTTGAGATCTGCTCTGAACTGAGACGTTGACGTCAGCACCGCTCCACTGCCTTTTACCCCGAACTCCTGAGCGTGCGATGGAGCTGGACTTCCCATCGAAGTATATCCATAGCCGGTAGTGGTTCTTCCTGTGCTTCTAATATTACGGAAGTGCGGTCCGTTATCTGCCGCCTCGTTGTCATACCATACAACCCAGGCCCTGGCCGCATCCATTCCATACGCAAGATTCTCATCTTCCCATGGTCCGTAATTTGGTCCGATTACCCTTCTTGAATATGTGTGAACAAGTCCGTGATTTGAGGCATATACCGCAACTCCAACTGCCGCAGCCGTCATCAGATTATAGTCTATCTGTCTGTTAACCCCTCCAAGACTGTTACTCTTGTCAATCTGCTGTGATGCGAGCATGAGATGATCATATGAAAGTGCATCGTTTAATGCTGAGCTGAAAAGTGCCGAATTTGCAGCCGCACTTGTTGCTCCGTTCGCTCTGGCTTTTGCTGTCCAGTACTCAACACTTGTCGACGCCTTGCTGTTGAGAAAATACTTTCCGCAATTCTTGTATTTATCAAGCGCTTTTGATGTATCCTTGTTCATCTCAGCCTTTGCAGTTTTGAATTTCTCTTTCTCTTCGCTAAGAACTTTCTTATACTCTGCTGCTTCTTCTCTAAGCTCGCCCGCACGAACTCCGCGGAACTTAAGCTTGCGGTCAACTTTGCTTATCTCCGACTTGACTTCGCCCAGAACTGCCTTCGCTTCATCCTCGTCAGCCTTAGCGGCATCCATAGCTTCTTTTAGCTCCAAGGACTCTGCAGATAATGTGTCCTCCTCCGGGTAATCCGGCTGCTTATGATTTGCAGCAAAAACCGACAGTGAGGCCGAAAGCGCAACAACAAGAATAGCAGCCTCGGCAATCACGATTCTTTTCTTTGTCTTATTTCTGATTTTCTTTAATTTCAGTTTCTTCATTGTCTGTCCCGTTATATTTCAGAAGATAAAGTGATTATAGCACAGTCTGTACATGTTATAATGTAATCATATTGAAAATCATACAGAAAGGTCAAGGTCTGGCACTTATGTTCAAAAATGTCATTAAGGACCGTCCCCCTGAAATATATATCAGGAACAAGGAAGTTCATCTGCTCAGGTATTTCGAACCTGAGCCGGGGCTTTTTATTGCTGAAAGCCGCAATGTGATAGATATTGCTTTGAGAAGCGGTTTCGAACCGCACAGTGTGGTATGTCTCGAGAAAATGCTCGACGATGAGATTCTTGAACGTATTGGTGATGTTCCCATATATGTAACGGAAGAAAGTGAAGTCAGAGAATACTGCGGCTACAGTCTTCCGGGCGGCATTATGTGCGCTATGCGGCGAAAACCGAATTCGGATTATCGTGAGATTCTCAAGGATGCGAGACGCATAGTTGTTCTCGAAGACGTCGAGAATCCGACCAACATCGGTGCGATTTTCCGCTCTGCCGCTGCCTTTGGAATTGATGCTGTAATCCTCTCTCCTGCCTGCGTGGACCCTATGTACCGACGAGCGATGAGAGTCAGTGTCGGAAATGTTTTCCTTATTCCATGGGCATATATGTGCCGAACTGAAGCAGACTGGAAGAACTCCGGCATACAAATGCTCAAAGACGAAGGTTTCACAACTGTAGCCATGGCTCTGCGCGAAGACAATGTCAATATAGATGAGCCTTCTCTCAAGGCCAAAGACAAGCTGGCAATTATCATGGGCAATGAAGGTGAAGGTCTTGCTTCTTCCACTATCTCGGCCTGTGATTATGTTGCAAAAATTCCGATGATGAATGGTGTGGATTCACTTAATGTTGCGGTTGCGGCGGGTCTTGCCATGTGGGAGCTCGGATATAAGCGCGAGGTATGATTATGAGTGACAGAATATATGCTGCTCCGCTCGAAGGACTTACCGGCTTCGTATGGAGAAAGGCTCAAGCGGAACTTTTCGGTTCTGTGGACAAATACTATACGCCTTTTATCGTTCCCACTGTGAACAAGGATTTCGCCAATAAAGAGAAGAGAGATGTCAGTCAGAACGAGAGCAATCTTGTGCCCCAGCTTCTCACGAGCAAGCCTGAACTGTTCATTGCTGCAGCACATAAGCTTGCAGATATGGGTTTCGATGAAATCAATTTCAATCTCGGCTGTCCGAGCGGTACGGTTGTGCCGAAAGGCAGAGGCGCTGGCGCACTCAAAGATCTCGAGAGACTGGACGCATTGCTGGATGAGATATACACAGCCCTTCCGGACATAAAGATTTCCATCAAAACAAGAATTGGAATGGAGGATGCATCGGAATGGCCGGCAATCCTTAATGTATATGAGCGTTATCCTGTATATGAGCTCACAATCCACCCAAGGGTGCAGAAGCAGTTCTACAAGGGCGAGGCTGACAGAACTCTGTTTCTGGAGACTCAAAGCTGCACAAAGCTTCCGCTCGTATATAACGGAGATGTTGTCAGATCAGATGACGAGGCATTCGGATACGGCTGTCCTGTAATGGCCGGTCGCGGTCTCATAGCCAACCCTGCCCTTGCACGCCTTGCAAAAGGCGGAGAACCTGCATCCCGCGAAGATCTACTTGTTTTTCACAGAAGACTCATCGACGGATATAGTGAATACTTTTCAGGAGATGTTCACCTCGTCAGACGAATGAAAGAATTCTGGCACTACTACAGAGAGCTTTTCGAGCTCTCCGATGCGCAGTTCAAGAAACTGCTCAAGACAAAGAGATTAAATGAATTCACTTTCGTTGCCGAAGACATTATCGGAAGCTGCGAACTCAGAAAGGATGTATAGCAATGTTAAAAGAAAAAGTGAAGGCCTCATAATGCCTTCACTTTTGTTTTTATTTCTTGCGTTTTTCGCTTACCACAATGCACGGCTATGCTATAATGCGTGTATGAAAATGCACGTTACAGACGAAATGAAGAATTATATGCAGCGTCTCAAATATACCCAGATTGAACTTTTCGCAGGTATATTCTCCAGCTGATGTGCTCCTCCAAGTGCGGAGGTACTTGTGAGTTTCACAAGTGAGAGCGAAGAGACGATGATTGAACGCGGCTACGTATTGGAAGCAGCTGACGGAGTCAATGTCTTCTATGAAAAAGAAGGCCTTATTTTTGATGACGAGGTTATCATCAACTACTCTATTCAGCCATGGATGTCCAGGTGCGAGACACGCGGCATCCACGTTGATAAAGAATACATGAAGCATGTTGCCGAAGAGCGCGGCGATCAGGCTGAATAATTTCGTCTACTTATTAATCAGGCTGTCCGTTCATCGGATTAATCTTGCAGCTCCAGTCAGTAACCTTCAGTCTTGCTGTCAGTGTTACCTCTGCGGTCTTGTGATTCCATTCGAAGTCATACCCCGCATAATTGTCGGCAACATATGACAGCGCCTCAATTGCCTCGTCTCCTTCGAGGAGTTCAATCTCCGCTTTTCCCATAATGCATTCGTAACGAGTGGTTATATCCTGATGCTCCGGAAGAACATCTACTTTTCTCTCCCCATCCATTACAAACGAGCAGACCTTGTTCTTTGCCATGAGCTCTGCCTTACGTCCCTGCTTTGAACCATGAATATACATATACATGGTGCCCTCTTCCACATATCCCATGAAATTAACAGGAACTATGTATGGATACTCAGGTTCTTCATCATCAAAGAGTCCCAGGTGCACAACTTCGCAGTTCATAAAAGTCTCAACCACTTTTGTAAAATCGCTTACCTCTCTGTCTTTTCTTCTCATAGGTTTCATATTTCATACTCCTTTATATTTCCGAAGAAGTTTATAACATTTTGCAATAAATTATGATACATTATTATACGAATAAAAACAGCCCGTGGACAACATGCTTTTCGAGGAGGATCAAAATGAAATTGCTTATCAAACAGAGATATTTCTCGTGGACTGACAGATACGATGTCTATGACGATAAGAAAAACAAGAAGTATCAGGTAAAAGGAGATATGATTTCAATCGGCCACAGGCTGCATGTATATGACAGCAATGGCAAGGAAGTAGGTCTGGTTCGAGAGCAGATTGTCAAGCTTCTTCCCTGCTTCAATATCTATATAGACGGCGAGAAAGTCGGTGCTGTTCAGAAGAAAATATCAGTTCTGCATCAGAAGTACGAAGTTGATTACAAAAAATGGGATGTTGACGGCGATATGATTGGCTGGAATTACACAGTCAAAAACGGTCGCAAGAGAATAGCAAAAATCAGCAAGGAATTCCTGCACTGGGGAGACACATACTGCATCAATGTAGAGGATGAGAAAGATGCACTTGTGGTGCTGCTTCTGGTTATTGCCATTGACGCAGCAAACTGCAGCCAGGAACACAAGAAGGGCGAATAATCTATGAAAAGCACTATCAGCAAACGTGAATTTGAAGAGATATACAGCATGCTGGACAAGGTATCTGCTCTGGACAGAGACTGCGGCCGGCTTTGCGGAGCCGCATGCTGTTCCTGTGCAGATTCAGATCTGTCCATTCCATCGGAAGATGCTATGGGCATCTATCTGCTCCCGGGCGAAGAGAAAATGTTCAACAGAAGAGAACCGTGGCTCGGCTGGTCCGGCTGTCGCGCACAGGACTATGATTTCCCGGAGTCATGGCATGGTAAAGTCTACTTCCTCTACTGCAAAGCAAACTGTCACTGCGACAGAAGCAAACGTCCGATGCAGTGCAGAACTTTTCCACTGGCGCCTCACTTCGACGAGGACGGCAGGCTCTGCCTGATTTTCGAGACCAACGACCTTCCATACCGCTGTCCGCTCATATTCGAAAGCGACAGATATCCTCTGACGGAAGAATTCAAGGAGGCTACATACACTGCCTGGGAACGCCTTATCAAGGACCCTCTGATTCGTGACCTGGTGCAGATGGATACAGAATACAGAATAGAAGATGATGCAGATATCGTCGTCATATATAAGAGGTAAACAAAAATGGCCCGCATACTCACGAGCCATTTTCTTATATTGCCGTTTTGATTACAGTTTCTTAACCTTGCTTGACTTCAGGTAGATTGAACCGATTCCGTCAACCTTGGCTTCGATGTCATGTCCGTCTGGACCATCAACGAGTCTGATGTTCTTCACCTTGGTTCCGGCCTTAAGATCACTTGAAGCTCCCTTAATCTTAAGGGTTTTAACAACTGAAACCGAATCTCCGTTCTCAAGGATGTTACCGTTCACATCTCTTACAATACCCTCTTCTTCTGCTGCCAGCTGATCAGCATGTGACCACTCATGACCGCATTCAGGGCAGATGTACATATGTCCATCCTCATATACGTATTCCGAGTTGCACTTAGGGCAATTAGGCATTCCGTCCATTTCTTGTCCTCCTTATATAATATGTATCCATACTATAACAGAGACCATCATATCAATGCAAATCCACGGTGCTGCTGCCGAATAACATAAAGGAGCATCCATAACGGATGCTCCTTTGTATGTGAAAATGATTGCTTAAAGATATTACTTTCCGTACTTCTCGATGAGTCTCTTGAATCCAGGGAGTGAGTTCTTGATCATCTCATTTGATACGCAGTATGAGAGTCTGAGATATCCTGGGCAGCTGAATCCAGAACCAGGAACGATGAGGATGTTCTCCTCAAGCTTTGCAGCCTCTGAGAATGCGAAGTCATCTCCGTTAGGTGCCTTCATGAAGAGGTAGAAAGCTCCGTCTGGCTTAGCGCACTCATAACCCATCTCTGTAAGTCCATTGTAAAGGTCGTTTCTGTTCTCATCATAAGCAACGAGGTCAGGGTCACAACCAACGCACTCCTCAACTACTCTCTGAATGAGTGTTGGAGGGCAAACTGAACCAATCTCACGAGCAGCACCAGCAACTGCAGCATATACTGCCTTGCCGTCCTCGCACTTAGCAGGTACATATACATATCCGATACGCTCACCTGGGAGTGAAAGGCTCTTTGACCATGAGTAGCATACGATAGTGTTGTCATATACTTCTGGGATGAATGTTACTACAGCATCACCGTATACGAGTTCTCTGTAAGGCTCATCAGCGATGATATAGATTGGGTGACCATACTCAGCTTCCTTCTTCTTAAGAACCTCAGCGATCTTCTCGAGAGTCTCCTTTGTGTAAACAACACCTGATGGGTTGTTAGGTGAGTTGATAACAACTGCTACTGAGTTCTCGTCGATTGTTGCCTCAAGTGCCTCAAGGTTAATCTGGAAGTTAGGAACATCTGCGGCAACTGTCTTAACCTTTCCGCCACCTGCTGTAAAGAATACATTGTACTCAGGGAAGAAAGGTGCGATGCATACGAAGTTATCCTCAGGCTTACATGTAAGAGCACATGCAACTGATACGAGTGCAGGTGCGCATCCACATGTCATGAAGATCTCGCTTGCCTGTGCATTTGTGCTGAATCTCTCTCTGAGGTTAGCTGCGATTGCCTCTCTTGTGCTCTCAAATCCAGGAGCCATTGAGTAACCGTGAAGTACGATTGAGCTCTCTTCGTCAACGAGCTTCTTAATAGTCTCGTTTACCTTTGCAGGTGCAGGAATGCTTGGATTACCAAGTGAATAATCATACACCTTGTCCTTACCAATCTTCTTTGCCTGATCAAGACCATAAGCGAAAAGTTCTCTAATGATGCTTGGGGCAGTACCATAGCCATAATATTTTTCGTTAACCATTACATTCTCCTCTCATTAGCAAATGCTTCATCTAGTTTCATTTGCAATAATAATATAAGAATTATAACGCAGAATTCTCAAAATATCATCATTTTTGGCCATTATTTGTTAAAATTTTCTCAATATTACATTCAAAAAAATTTTTTTCGTTCACTTTCTTGTATAATGTGTTATAATATCGTTATTAGAGATGTTAATAATACAATGTCTCTTCCGTGTAGTTATACGTAATTTCGTATAATCGCAATGCGAAAACTGAATATGTTTATTATTAGAACGGACAATACAAATTTTAAAGAGAGGTTATTATTATGAGTAACGAAGCTAGGAAACCTAATCTGTTCCACGCTCTGATTTCTTTCGGTCTGCTCATCGCTATCATGGCTGTCAGCATCATCGTATACGGAGTTGATGTACACGTACCAATGTTATGCGGAGTAGTAGTCGCAGCAGTTGTATCACTTGTACTCGGTTACAAGTGGAAGGAAATTGAGCAGGCAATGATTGAGGGTATTCAGAATGCTATGCAGTCAATCATCATCCTTATTATTGTAGGTGTGCTTGTAGGTATCTGGATTGTTTCAGGAGTTGTTCCTGCAATGATCTACTATGGACTTAAGCTCCTCACACCTTCAATGTTCCTTGTAGCTGCTCTCCTTATCTGTTCAATCACATCAATTGCAACAGGTACTTCTTGGGGAACTATGGGAACTATGGGACTTGCTCTTATCGGTATCGCTATCGGTTTTGGTATCCCTGCTCCAATGGCTGCAGGAGCTATCATCAGCGGAGCGTATTTCGGTGATAAGATGACTCCACTGTCAGATACAACAAATCTTGCCCCTGCTATGGCAGGAACTGATGTAATGACTCACATCAAAGCAATGATTCTTCCTACTGCTATAGTATATGTTATTTCCATCATCTTCTTCCTGGTACTCGGTATCAATTATGCGAAGACAGGAAATACAACAAGCATGGCAGAAGTAGAGGCTATGAGCACAGCACTTAAGGGAATGTTCAACATCAACCCTCTCCTGCTCCTGCCACCACTGGTAATCATCGTTGCCGTAGCACTCAAGGTTCCTGCAATTCCTGGTATCTCTCTCGGAATCATTACAGCAGTAATCCTCGGACCTTTATTCCAGGGCGTTGACATGTGCAACATGGGAACAATCATGGACTGCGGAATGAACGGATTCGTATGTGAGACAGGTAATGCTGCTATCGATGACCTCCTCTCAACAGGTGGTATCACAAATATGCTCTATTCGGTATCACTGACAATGATTGCTATGATGTTCGGTGGAATCATGGAGAAGACAGGACAGCTCGAAGTTGTTGTATCAAAAATCATCGCTCTTGCAAAGAAGCCTGCATCACTGGTTGTTACAACAGAGATCACATGTGTTCTTTCAAACATCACAATGCCAGAGCAGTACATTTCAATCGTTATTCCTGGAAGAATGTACCAGCAGACATATAAAGAGAAAGGTCTCCACCCTAAGACTCTTTCAAATGCTCTTGAGTCAGCAGGTACTGTTACTTCAGCACTCGTTCCATGGAACACATGCGGAGTATTCATTCTCGGAACACTCGGAGTTAGAGCCGCTGAATATGCACCATATGCAATATTCAACTATCTGATGCCAATCGTAGTTGCAATCATGGCTTACATGGGTCTGGTTATCTTCGATAAGGATGGCTACAGAGTAACAAAGAAGGCTCAGGCTCAGAAGGCAGCTGACATCAAGTCAGGTAAGCTCGTAATCGAAGAGTAATCCATAAAAATATATAATAAAGTAAAAGTGCTGTAATTCGGCAATTCAAAAGACTGCAGGTATCCAATCGGTTACCTGCAGTTTTCTTTTGCAAATTTTTGTCAATAAAATGCCGCTGATCAAAGTCAGCGGCAAATTGTTAAGCCGGATATGTTATTTCTTTTTGCCGTGCAGCTTGATATTAATAGCCTGCTTAGCTGCATATGGAAGGATTCCCTTCAGCTTGTCCTCAGCGGTTCTCATTGTTGAGCACTCAGGTCGATCACGATGGATTGTGATAGCGTCAAATGCACACTTTGTTGTGCACTGTCCGCAGCCGATGCACTTGTTCTTATCGATGATGGAAGCTCCGCATGAGAGACATCTTGATGTCTCAAGCTTAACCTGCTCTTCTGTGAAAGCAATTCTTCCGTCCTTGAAGGTCTTGCGAAGTGCCTCGTTGTATCCGATTCTCTGTCTTGGAGTATTGTCGTAGCTCTCAGCCTCGATGAGGATGTTATCCTTGTCGAGCTCTATGAACTGACGTCTGTTACGTCCGATTGTCAGAGTTGAATGTGGCTGTACGAATCTGTGCAGTGAAACAGCTGCTTCCTTACCTGCTGCGATAGCGTCGATAGCAAACTTCTGTCCTGTGTATGCATCTCCACCTACGAAGATATCTGCCTCAGCTGTCTGAAGTGTTACAGGATCAGCCTTTGCTGTTCCGTTAGGATTGAACTCTACAGCTGTATCCTTGAGGAGTTCCTTCCACTCTACTCTCTGTCCGATGCAGAAGAGAACTACGTCAGCATCAACTGTTACTGTATCGTTCTCATCGAACTTTGGAGCAAATCTGCCCTCTTCATCACGAACGCTCAGGCACTTCTGGAAGCTGATGCTCTTGCACTTGCCATTCTCTGACTGGATTGCTGTCTGGCCCCATCCTGCGTGGATTGTGATGCCATCCTCTTCAACCTCAGTTCTGTCCTCAACTCCGCATGGCATCTCATCGTATGCCTCAAGACAGTACATGTCTACGCTCTCAGCACCGCATCTGATTGCTGTTCTTGCAACGTCGCAGCCGATGTTGCCACCGCCGATAACAACAACTTTACCCTCGAGTTTAACATCGCCGTCGATATTAACCTTACGTGAGAAGTCAATACCTGACATAACGCCCTCAGCGTCCTCGCCAGGGATATTCATCTTTCCGCCTGACTGGAGACCAACAGCTACGAAGAAGCCCTTGTAGCCCTGCTCTCTGAGCTCAGGAATAGTAACATCCTTGCCAACCTCAACGCCTGTCTTGAACTCAACACCCATCTCCTTGAGGATGTCGATTTCAGCCTCAACAACGTCTTTCTCGAGTCTGAAGTTAGGAATACCGTTCATCAGCATACCGCCGACACGCTTCTCCTTCTCGAATACAACAGGTCTGTATCCTTTCTCTGCAAGGTAGAATGCGCATGAAAGTCCTGCAGGACCTCCACCGATGATAGCAATCTTCTCCTCGAACTCGCCGAGAACCTTAGGAATAACCTTCTTAGGGATGAAGCGTGTCTCTGCATCGAGATCCTGCTGAGCGATGAATCTCTTTACCTCATCGATAGCAACAGCCTGATCGATTGTTCCTCTTGTGCAGGCATCCTCGCAGCGTCTGTTACAGATTCTTCCGCAAACGGCAGGGAATGGATTCTCTCTCTTGATGAGTTCGAGAGCCTCTGTGTACTTACCTTGTGCAGCGAGCTTGAGGTAACCCTGAACAGCGATGTGTGCAGGACAAGCTGTCTTACATGGTGAAGTACCTGTCTCGTGGCAGTTGATTCTGTTTGTATCTCTGTAATCGTAGTTCCACATATGTGGTCCCCACTTCTGCTCTGAAGGGAGAACCTGCTTAGGATAAGCAATCTTTGAACCGTCAGCCTGACAGAACTTCTGTCCGAGCTTAACAGCACCTGCAGGGCAGTACTCAACGCAGCGTCCGCAAGCAACACACTTGTCGATATCCACATCAGCAACATAAGCCGAACGTGACATATTAGGTGTGTTGAAGAGCTGTGAAGTTCTGAGAGCATAGCATACGTTGATATTACAGTTGCAGATAGCGAAAATCTTGTCTTCGCCATCGATATTTGTGATCTGATGAACGAAGCCGTTCTCCTCAGCCTTTTCGAAGATAGCAAGTGCCTCTTCTCTTGTGATGTAGCGACCGCCCTTGCCTGTCTCAACAACGTAGTCAGCCATATCGCCTACTGCGATACACCAGTCATGGAAATCGTCAGCACAACCCTCATCATATGTCTTTCTTGACATTCTGCATGAGCAAGGTGCTGCAGCATACTTTCCATCATACTTGTCGAGCCAGTGTGAAATAAGCTCAACAGGAACCGGCTTCTCTTTACTGTCGATAGCCTTCTCAACAGCGATTACATGCATTCCGATTCCTGAGCCTCCAGGAGGAACCATTGGAGTAACCTTCTCGAGTGGAAGGAATGTCATTCTTTCGAAGAATCTTCCCATCTCTGGATGCTCATTAAGGAGCTCCTCGTTCATGTTAGTGAACTCTCCTGAACCAGGTACATATCTTGGAAGCACCCATCTCTTTACGCCGTCCGGGTTCTTTCCATCAAGGTTCTCTCTGTTATACTCGAGAAGACCTGTCCATGAAAGTCTCTCAAGCATTGCAGTCAGCTTCTCGTCATCAAAGCCTGAAATAGCCTTGAGTTCTTCGTAAGTCTTAGGTCCGCGAACCGGAAGCTTGAGAAGGAACTCTGCTTCCTCATCGCTGAGAATTGCTGAAAGAGCCCAGTATTCAGGGTCCTCTGCTGTCATCTTCTTGATTCCAAGCTTCTGCGGAATTCTATCTGTAATATGCTTTCCAAGGTCTGCAATAACCTGGCGGAAAGGCTCATCCTTGATATAATCAGGCTTCATTGGGCCTGCAATATCCTTGTATTCTGTCATATTGTCTCTCCTTGTATTCAAATCTGAGAAAACTGCTAATAGAAGAATATGCACGGCGTCACACGGGCGTCGTGCATATCATTTATTCAAATAGTTAAAAGCTTAGAACTGTCTGTCGAATGCTTCCTTGTAGTCCTTTGTATCTGTGAATATCTCGTTCTTCCAAGGGTTCTTGCCCTGCTGCTTCCATCTCTTGAGGATAACTGCAAGTGCCAGAGCATTAATGAGGAATGAGAGAACAGCTACTACTCCACCTGCAACTGGGTTTGCCAGTGTTGGGTGAACTGAGGCATCCATGAATCCGTCTGCATAAAGTGATGACAGTGTTGTGAACTTACTGTAATCCTGGAATGCAGGGAATACCTGAGCAAACATGCACCAGATTGCCAGAGTGTTGGCTCTGTTCTGGATCCAGCCTCCCTTGTTCCACAGAAGAGCTGCAACTGTAGGAGCAAGAAGAAGTGCGAAACCGCAGTACCATGAGTGAGTTGGCAGGTTGAGGTATGTGTACTCGAAGTTCCATACATCGTATGCGAGAATGTATACCCAGATCATATCTGGCCAAAGCATATCGTCCTGCTTCTTTGATGAGTAGATTCCCCACCATCCTGTCATACAGAAGATATTCATGATTCCTGCAATACCGTTAGCGATGTTCCACCATCCGCCGTACAGCCATACGCCTTCTGATGAGAGCCACCATCTGCTGCCTGTCTCTGCGAGAGCCATAGCGCCTCTTACAGCGTTCTCAAAGTCTGAACCTACAGCGATGAGAATGTTAATAGCAACAATTACGAATGGGAAGCACTTGAACCAGTCCTTAGCACCGATTCCTTTCTTGTACTTCAGCCACATGAAACCGATACAGCCTGCTGTTGCTGCATAGAGCTTAGCATAGTGGAACCAGCTGTTCATGTGAACATATGTCGGGTTATTGAGAGCCCAGTCTGCACCCTGTGCAGCGCATACGTAGATAGCAATGAAATATACTGTAAGAACAGCAGGGATGATATAGAAGAATGTATATCCTCCAAGCTTTGATCTTCTAGCGATTTCATTTGCAACTACAAGTCCGGTGAATACCAGTAACCATCCGATTACCTGGTAAATAGATAATTCTCCATAAACCTGAAAGAGCATTTGTAACCTCCTTAACTTAATACATAATGCAACAACTATTTAGTTGTTTACATTATATTTTGTTAAATTATTGATAAACAATTCATAATGGGATACAATTTATTCCATAATAGAATAAATGTTATTTACTTATTATCAGTTGAATAATTATTTGTTAAGAAGGTGCAAAAATCATGGATACACAGCACATTCGTGAATTCACGGTCCTCGCAGAATGTCTTAGCTACAGCGAGGCCGCCGCAAGGCTTTTCATATCTCAGTCAACGCTGTCCAAGCATATTATTGCAATTGAGAAAGAACTTGGATACGTTCTTTTCAAGCGCTCAACAAGAAGCATTGAGCTAAGCGAGGAAGGAAGCATTTTCCTTCACTATGCCAGCCAGATAACGAATATGGACGAAGATTGTCGCGTGGCACTTGACGCCTTCAGAAGAAGACGGAACAACACTGTTACACTTGCAGTAATCCAGAATCCCGAATACTACAACCTTAAGAAATATGTTGTCGGTTTCCGCCAGTCTCACCCTGAGCTGACACTCAATCTTGTTGAGGAAGACGAGAAAGGAATGAAAGATCTCTTTGACCGGAAGGAAGTCAATCTAATGGCCACATTTGAGCCTGACCTCAGCAAGTACAACTTCATGCCAATGGTTCAGGATAAAGTAGTAGCTCTGGTTCATGAAGGAAGCCCCCTTGCATCAGCCGGAAGTCTGAGCATACAGGATCTCAGCACCGAAAGACTGCTTCTTCCGAAGCGTAATTCAACAATGTCCAGGGTGTGTATGGATGCATTTCACAAAGCAGGAATCATCCCGGATATTTTCTACGAGGGAAGCTCTCTGGGTTGCGCGGAACTGGTAAAAGAAGGCCTCGGTACTTCGCTGCATTCCCGTGAGTTCGCTTCTGTTGTTGTCAGCGATAAGAATTCCGGACTGCATATGCTTGAACTCGACCCGCCTATTTACTACCGCTACGGGCTCGTATATCGGGACGAAAGCGAACTGTCTACAGCCGAACTTGCTTTTCGCGAAATGACCAGAATCTACGAGCTGAAGGAATAGTTTCAATCATCAAAAAAGTCTCCTCTGAATCGAGGAGACTTTTCTTATTTATTAGCCGAAAGCCCGTATAAGATTGAAGCTTATATCGGCAATGTATACTATCGATACGAAAAGCAGCATCTTGAGCATATGCCCGTTTTGCTCTATAACTTTTTTAACATACGGCTCAATGCAGTATAGAAGGAACATTCCGGCAAAACCGAAGATAACCACACTTCTGAAGCAGAAGAATCCGTTGATATTTCCCCAGTTGAGGATTTCGGAACTGTAGTCCCACAATCTCATGATGAACCTCCCAATGCTGAAAGTTTAGGTGAATGTTTACCATAAGTGTTTTGCAAGCGATAGCATTTGTGGAGTATAATTATACAAATTTAACTTGCCTAAAGGAGCCAGTATGAAATACAGACAGGACAGATACGGAAATGACATATCAGTACTTGGATTCGGCTGCATGCGTTTTACACAGAAAGCAGGCAGAATCGATATTGATAAAGCTGAGAAAGAGATTATGACCGCATACAACGCCGGCGTCAACTACTATG
>JAZUII010000047.1:0-2092 GCA_045642105.1 Anaerovoracaceae bacterium
TACTTTGGGGAGCTCTCATGGATATCGGATTCGGTCTCTACGCTCCTTGTATGGCTACTTGCCTGCTGCTCGGTATCGATGCTGCTACATGCTTCCCTGTATTCATGGGATCATGCGCACTCCTCATGCCAGCATGCTCAATCGAGTTCATCAAGACTGGTCGTTACGATGTACCTTGCACAATCGGTAATGCAATCGGTGGTCTCATCGGTGTATTCATCGCTTGGAAGATCGTTACATCACTTCCACTGTTCTGGCTCATCAACCTCGTATGCGTAGTTCTTCTCTGGACTTCATACTCACTGATCAGCTCAGCAGTAAAGGAAAAGGATGTTGCTTAATCTGACTTTATAACAGTTAGATAAGTATAGACTTATTACGTAAATATGACCGTCCTGGAAACGGGACGGTCTATTTTTACATAAAGACCGGAGGTTATGTTATGGTATTTAAGAATGAATATAGAATGACAAGGAAGCGCTATGTTAAGTGGGCGACTCCTGTATTCTGGAAACTGCCGGTTTTCTATATTCTCATGGTGCTTTTGGTATTCGGAATATTCTGCTGGTGGTATTTTGCAAAGCATAATGTTGAACAGAGATGGGAGACACTTGCTGCTTTTATCGTGCTGATAACATTATACAGAGGTTTCCTTTACAGACCGCTGGCTGCAGATAAGCAGTTCAGAATTACCCGTCAGAAGAAATATAATGATGAAGACTGGGATGTTGCCATTATTGTAAATGATAAGGGGATTAAGTATAAGACGAATAATCGCGTTGAGTCTTATGTAAAGTGGGACGATATTGTGGCTTTCAAGGAAGCAACATCTTTCTATGACCTGGTTGATACACTTGGCCAGCAGGCAAGACTGGATAAGGAATGCTTTACTGAGGGTGACGCTGAGAGCTTCAAGTTATACATGGAGACACAGCATCCTGATATTCCATATAGTGTAGTAGAACCTAAAGGAAACAGATAGAGAATTAAGATTGAAAACTATGAGGGGCAGCACATGCTTGCCCCTTTTATATTTATATTTGCGTGAATATAAGATATAATCAGAATATGAGTTTTACACATTTACATGTACATACTGAATATAGTCTGCTTGACGGAATGTCCCGCATATCGGAACTTCCGAAATATGCGGCAGAGCTTGGAATGAACGCCCTTGCGATTACTGATCACGGGGCTATGTTTGGTGTGATTGATTTCTACAAGTCCTGCAGGAAGGCGGGCATCAAGCCTATCATCGGCTGTGAGGTTTACACAGCGGCGAGGACTATGTATGACAAGGAGCCTGACAAGGACAGGAATATCGGTCACCTGATTCTGCTGGCAGAGAACCAGACTGGATATAAGAATATTTCAAAGATTGTATCTAAGGGATACACGGACGGCTTCTATTTCAAGCCAAGAATAGATAAAAGTGTGCTCAGAGAGCACAGTGAGGGCATTATATGCTTAAGCGCATGCCTTGCGGGTAATGTTCAGCGCATGTTAATGCTTGATGATTATGAGGGTGCAAGAGCTGAAGCACTCGAACTTCAGGAGATTTTCGGAGAGAATAATTTCTTCCTCGAGATTCAGGATCACAAGCTGCCGGAGGATCCTAAGGTCATTGAAGGGCTGAAGAAGCTTTCGGCCGATATTAATATTCCTCTTGTAGCGACCAATGACTCGCACTATACGAGACGTTCAGATGCAAAGGCACATGATGTTCTGCTCTGCATACAGACGGCGTCTACTGTCGATGACGAGAACAGAATGCGCTTCGGCAACGACGAGTTCTATCTGAAGAGCGAAGATGAGATGAGAGAGCTTTTCGCCGATATACCGGAAGCATGCGATATGACCCAGGTGATTGCAGACCGCTGCAATGTCGAGTTCACCTTTGGAGAATATCACATTCCTGAGTATAATCCGCCGGAAGGTTTGAGCTGCAGCGAGTATCTGCGCAAGCTCTGCTACGAGGGCCTTGAGAAGCGTTACGGAAGTGAAGCTCTGGAACCGGACAGTGAGTACCGCAAGCGTCTCGAGATGGAGATGGATGTCATAGAAGGCATGGGCTATGTCGAGTATTTCCTCA
>JAZUII010000048.1:0-15033 GCA_045642105.1 Anaerovoracaceae bacterium
ATCTTTTGAGAAATGGTCTTACGACTTTGTCGTCGCCTTTTCTCTTAGACCGGTTTCTACACTATGAAGTTTTCAAGGTTCTGCTGCTGAATCAACGTTTTGTGTTTTTTCAGCGAACTATTTCATTATACTCATCACAGCATTTGTTGTCAATAGGTATTTTGAAATAATTTTGAAAAAGTTTTGTTGGATCATTTCGTTTCCGATATGTCCAGCCGTTTTTTCGACAGCTTTTGTATTATAACTAAATTTCTCGACATCGTCAAGACATTTTAACGGATTTCCGCAAAATATTTATTTAATCTTATACTTTTCATTCAGGTTACCGCTGGCAAGTTCGGTATGCGGCAGTTGCGAGTTTTCATTTACCAGGCTTCCCCTTATGCATCTTTCAAACGGCGGGTATCTAAGCAGATATCTCTTAAAAGCCTGCTTGCACAGAGAATAGCTGTTACGCCCAATCATAAGAACGGTTCCGCTCCGCATTACTATCTCCCCATCGTTCATCTCCTGAATCTGATCAAGGTTGATTATCAGGCTCTTCATAGGACGATAGAAGCTTCTCCCTCCGAGAATAGGCACGACCATCTCAATATTGCTGTAACACTCATAGGACTCACCGGCTGTTTCAATATGAAGCTTGCGGCCTTCCTGTTCAACTGTCTCAATACCCGATACGGGAACTCTCGCGACTCTGTTGTTAGAAATAATTGTAACAAAAGCAGTCTCATCCCCTGTTCTTCCCGCATTGGTATGCACGTCCAGCGCAATGTGCCTTTTCGTAATCATAAGTTCCTCCTGTAAATTTTCCTATATATTAACCTCCCCAACGGTCGACTATATTGTTTCACAAAACCAGGAAAATTTACAGTCCCAAATGTCGCAATATATCGAGTATTAATTGATTACTTCGTACATTCTTGACGCATCATCCTTCTTACTCGAGTCAATCAGCGCAACAACCTTAACAGTCAGTTCATTAGTACCGAATGTCACTTTAATGATGTCATCAGTCTTGACCTCGAGGCCGGGCTTTGCCACCTTGCCGTTCACTTCAACTCTCCCCTGCTCGCAGGCATCTTTTGCGACAGTACGTCTCTTAATGATTCTTGAATTCTTAAGGAATTTGTCTAATCTCATCTTTTCTCTCCATTATCCGTATAAAAAAGACAGGCCGTTAAGAAGCCTGTCTGTTAATATCGCTGTTGTAATTATCTGTTTACAGCATCCTTCAGTGACTTTCCTGCCTTGAACACTGGTGCCTTTGAAGCAGGAATATCAATTACTGATTCAGGCTTCTGAGGATTTCTTCCTGTTCTCGCCTTTCTCTCTCTTGTCTCAAATGTACCGAATCCGATCAGTCTTACACTGTCGCCTTCAACAAGAGCTGTCTCTATTGTCTCAAGAACTGCATCGAGTGCAGCCTCTGCATCCTTCTTCTTAAAGCCGGTCTTATCCGCAATCTTTCCAACCAGTTCAGCTTTATTCATAGTCAACCTCCTTAGTTCTCAACACTACATTGAAATTATAAGAATTTGTCTATTTTGTGTCAATGAATTATATTGCTAAAAGCATATTTTTTCACGCACTTCTGCGTCAAGCGCTCGGCTATTTCTCTGGCGATGTGAGATGTAGCTTATCTGACAGTCTGACAAGCTTTGAACCGGCAGGAAGCATAAGAGCCTCTTCCCTGCTCATAGTCTTTGTAGCAAAGATAAGCACGAAGTATACAGCAACTGCAGCCAGAATTGAAACAAGTGCGGATACCGAATTTGATCCGATGAAGTGCATTCCCAGCTTGTATACAGCAATTGTTGCAACGCCCATAATTCCGGAAGCAACAAGAGGTCTGACAAATGTGCTGCCGAGATCAAGCTCTGCACCTGAGTATTTCTTCAGTGCTCTGTAGTTGAGAACGCCTGCTACAAGATATGCCGCAACACTTCCGATTGCCGCACCGTTAATATTAAGTGCAGGAATACCTACTAGAACATATGAGGTAACAATCTTTACCAGCGCACCGATAAAAAGATTAACAACTGGCAGGACCATTTTGCCTACTGCCTGAAGTGATGTCGAGAATGTTCTCATCGCAGACAGAGTGATGATACTCAGCGAAAGAATCTGCAGATTAGCTACAGCAAGTTCTGCCTCTTCTGCTCTGAATGGATAGAGCATATGCAGAATCGGTCTCGCAAGTACGATAAGTCCGATTGCACATGGATATGCCACAACCATCATTGTCTTTATACCTGTCTGAATTGTACGCTCCATCTCGTCCTTCTTCTTGAGCGCATATGCTGCAGTAACCGCAGGAAGAAGGCTCATTGATACAGCATCTATGAATACACCCGGGAATCCGATGAGCGGATCGCAGAATCCGCTGATAAGACCGTAGAGAGTCTTCGACTCGGCGAGAGTCCAGCCAGTCGCCTGAAGTCTTCTCATAATAATCATAGAATCGAGAATCATCATAAGCGGCATGATTGTCGAACCGATAGTAATCGGAATCGCAATGCCGAAGAGTTCTTTGAGCAGCCCCTTATTTGTCTCCTCACGAACAATAGACTTTTCTATAAGCGCATTTCTCTTTCTTTTGGTCGCATAGAAAATAATCAGCAGTACTGCAAGAGCCGCAACCAGACCTGCCGATGCGCCGAAAGTGGCACCTGCCGATGCAAGTTCCAGACTTTTTTTCGCAAAAAGGAAAGACAGCGAAAGTCCCACGCCTACTCTTACGAATTGCTCAAAGACCTGCGAGGTTCCTGTAGGGAGCATGTTCTGCTGTCCCTGGAAGTATCCTCTGAACGATGAAACAATCGGTGCCAGAAGAAGAGCCGGTGCGATAGCCATGAGTGAAGCTTTTGCACCAGGGTTGCCCATCGCAGTTGCTATCTGTCCTGCCCCGAAGAAGCAAATCAGGAATGACACGATTCCTATTGCAATCATCAGTGTAAAAGAAACTTTATATGTCCTGAATGCATTGCGATGATCGCCGAGGGCTGTTCTTTCAGATACCATTCTCGAGATAGCTACAGGGAAACCTGCAACAGAAAGCACGAGGAAGAATGAATACACCGGATATGCAACTCCGTAGTATGACATTCCCTCAGCACCGATAAGATTAGCAAGCGGCAGTCTGAAAACCGCACCAAGCAGTTTGCTGATAATTCCCGCCACTGCAAGGATTGTCGCACCCTTGATGAGTTTCGAGCCGGCTTTGTCCATTGAATTGTTGTTTGAATTATTCTGATCCATTAATCAATTTATCCTTTATATAGTCTTTAGAGCTCAGAAAGAATCTTCACTCTTGCAGCCTCCGCTTCAGCATATGTCTTCTCGATGTCGATTGTGAGATACTCTCCGTCCTTGTAGAGAACCTTTCCATCGCACATTGTGAGAACAACGTCCTTGCCGCATGCTGAGTATACGAGATTGTTCAGCATATTGTGAACCGGCTGCATGTTAGGCACCTCTGTATCAACTACGATGAGGTCTGCCTTGCATCCCACTTTGATGATACCGCAGTCTTCTCTGCCCTGTGCGAGAGCACCAGCTCTTGTCGCACTGTAGAGAACCTGCTCAGGCTTCATAACCGCAGGATCCATATTTTTAACCTTGCCGAGAAGAGCGAATGTCTTCATCTCCTCGAAATAGTCAAGGCTGTTATTGCTTGTTGAGCTGTCTGTTCCGATTGCAACATTGACGCCTGCTTCATAGAGCTTTGGCACATTGCAGATGCCGCTTGCAAGCTTCATATTGCTGATTGGATTTGATGCAACATGAACCTTCTTCTTAGCAAGGATATCGATATCGTTATCAGACAGCCATACGCAGTGAGCAGCAAGTGTAGGCTGGTCAAACATTCCCATTGAGTCGAAATACTCAACCGGAGTCATGCCGTTATGTCTCTCTTTGCAGCCCTCAACCTCTGATGCAGTCTCGCTCATATGCACATGCATTCTGATGTCGTGCTTCTTAGTCTCCTCGATGATTGCAGCTACAGTCTCATCATTATTAGTATATTCAGCGTGAACACTCGCATCCACAAGGATTCTGCCCTCGTCGAAACCGTGATACATAATGATAGAATCCTGCATCTCCTTGAATCCGATACAGTCCTCCGGCTTATCTACAGGATTAACAACCGAACGGCTGATATTGTTCTTGGTTCCGCTTGTAGTAATTGCTCTGATCATATCGTCGAGGAAATAGTACATATCACTTGTCGACACGATTCCGTATCTGATTGACTCCGCCATAGACAGCAGTGTTCCCCAGTATACAGCCTTCTTGTAGAGCTTTGCTTCAAACGGGAAAATCAGTTCGTTAAGCCATCTGTCAAGCGGCAGGTTCTCGCCATATCCTCTCATGAGTGACATCGGTGAGTGTCCGTGCGCATTAACGAAACCAGGTAAAATCACTTTGCCTTTACCGTCGTACTTCTCTCCGTAGAGAGGAGCCTCCTGCTCAGACGGAGCCTCGCTGCTTATATATATGATTTTATCGCCGACAGTTCCGACATACATATCGCTTCTGTATCCGAAGTTCTCATCGACCATTCCTATTCTCTCAAATAACATTTGTGCTTCCTTTCTATGCAGCATTTAGAATATCTGCACTATTATAGCTTGAAAAAGTGATAATTCAAAGAAGATTCTATGCATCCTTCTCTTCTTCATAAGCATTTCTCAGAGACCTCAGCAGAGTAATCAGTCTTCCCAGCGGAGCAGTATTGCCTTTATACAGGCTGAGTTCTGTTTTCTTTCCACTTATTATTGTAAGATAATCTCCAAGCGCTTCTTTCGCTATTACCAGAGAATATGCACTGATGTTATTTACCTCGCCCGGCTTTATAATAACGCGCTGTCCCCTTTCTGCGATGCTGTCAATTCCGAGAATCTCTGCATGTGCCCTTATCTCAGCAACTTGAACGAGATTCAGAACATCTGAAGGCACATCTCCGAATCTGTCTATGAGTTCTTCGAGAATATCATCAGCTTCTGATTCGGATTTTATGCCCGCTATCTTCCTGTAAGCCTGCAGTCTGAGTGTCTCATCTCCAATATATGCTGTAGGAATAGAAGCCTGAACTCTTATATCTATTGTAATCTCTGCTTTCGTATCAGTTACAGTCTCTCCTTTGAGACGCCTTACTGCTCTGTCTACTTCCTTACAGTAGAGTTCGTATCCGATTCCCTCTATATGCCCGCTCTGGGCTTCACCGAGAATGTTTCCGGCACCCCTGAGTTCGAGGTCTCTCATTGCAAGCTTGAATCCGGCACCAAATTCGGTGAACTCCCTTATGGCCGTAAGCCTCTTCCTTGCAATCTCCGTCATAACTTTTTCCGGAGTATACATGAGATAGGCATATGCAATTCTGTCTGATCTGCCTACACGTCCCTTGAGCTGATACAGCTGGGCGAGTCCGAGCTTGTCAGCATTCATGATAATAATCGTATTTGCATTTGGAATATCTATGCCGTTCTCGATAATCGTTGTGGCTACAAGAACGTTTGTCTCGCCGTTTACGAAATCAAGCATCGTGTTCTCAAGAGCAATCTCGGACATTCGTCCATGCCCTACCCCGACTCTTGCTTCAGGAACAAGCTCTTCAATGTACTCTGCAAGTTTATGTATTCCCGTAATCCTGTTATTTACGACATATACCTGTCCGCCTCTTGAAAGTTCCCGGCTTATTGCCCTTCTGATAACGCTGTCGTCTTCAGGTGTCACGTAAGTCTGAACAGGATATCTGTCTGTAGGCGGTTCTTCAATTGTACTGATATTCTTTATTCCGGAAAGCGACATATTGAGAGTTCTCGGAATAGGAGTAGCCGACAGATAGAGCACATCCACGTTGGTTTTCATTCCGCGGATTTTTTCCTTGTCTCTTACGCCGAAACGCTGCTCCTCATCTATTACGAGAAGTCCGAGATCCCTGAAATCAATATCCTGCGAAAGCAGTCTGTGTGTTCCCACAACGAAGTCCAGAGTTCCGTCCTTAAGTCTTTTTACTATAAGGTCCTGCTCAGCTTTACTGCGGAATCTTGAAAGCATCTCGATTTCAAAAGGATAATTCTCAAACCTTTCCTTAAGATTATGATAATGCTGATTCACCAGCAGAGTAGTTGGCGCAAGAAGCACCGCCTGCTTACCTTCCGAGATGCACTTGAAAATCGCTCTCGCAGCAACCTCGGTTTTACCGTAGCCTACATCTCCGCAGAGAAGTCTGTCCATAGGAACAGGGCGCTGCATATCTTCTTTAATCTCTTCGATTGAACGAAGCTGGTCGCCGGTCTCGGTATATGGGAAAGCATCCTCGAATTCTCTCTGCCAGATGCTGTCTTCGGCAAATGCGTAACCGCCCCTCGATTCTCTCTCAGCGTAGAGTCGCACGAGGTCCTCGGCAATCTCCATAATTGCTTTTCTGGCACGCTCGCGGGTATTGCGCCAGCTGCCACCCGAAAGTCTCGAAAGCGAAGGCGCATTGCCGCCGCTTCCTATATATTTCTGAATGATATCAAGCTGCTCGGTCGGAATATACAGCACATCCGAGCCTGCATACTTGATAACGAGATAGTCCCTTGTAATTCCATCAGCTGTCATAGGCTTGATTCCCATGAACTTGCCGATTCCATGCGCTTCGTGAACTACATAATCGCCGACATGAAGATCCGCGAAATCTATGCTGTTCTCACGCTTTTTTCTCTTGAGCGGCTTCTTTCTGCTCTTAGGGAAAATATCGCTTTCTGAAATGTAGCATATCTTCTCGTCATCAAGAATGAAACCTGCGCTCAGCGCACCTGTAAGATATGAAACTCCGCTTATGATATCGGCAATTTCCATATACTCTCTGATACGGTCTCTTCTCTCGTCTGATGAGCTTACGATTCTGACAGCAAAGCCGCTGCGAATCAGGCTCTTCACTTCATCAGCAAGGAGTTCCATCTGGCCGTTGAATGCAGCCACCTGTCTGCTTTTCACATTGATAAAACGATCAAGCTTAGGGCAGCCTTTAACCGGTTCAGCAAACGATGTATAGATGTCAGCATCCTTTAAATATATGCTGAAGAACTCTTTTTCATTTCTGAAATCCGGAATCTCCTCAAGTATTCTTGAAGGCTCAGAGATAATTACCCTGCCTCCATTCACACAATCCCATAGATGAACTCGCTCGACATCGAAGTATTCCAGATAGTCCGCATATATCTGCACATCTGTACTCTCTGCCAGCTTGTTCCTGATTGAATCATCTGCTGCAGAAGACGAAAGCATTCTTTCAAGTTCTTCTGCTGTCGGGATAAATTCTGCAGCCGGTGTAATCTCAACAGACTGCATATTGCTTATCGAACGCTGACTGTCTTTGTCATACATCCTGATAGAGTCAATCTCGTCTCCGAAGAACTCTATTCTTACAGGATTAGGGTACGATGGTGTATAGACATCAACGATTCCGCCTCTTGTCGTAAACTCACCGACCGACTCTGTTACCGGTACATTCTGATAACCGGCTTTTACCAGAAAACGTTTTATATCCTCCGGGTTAATCTGTTCAGCAAGCTCAAGTCTTGTAACATTCGAGCTGAAACGTTCCGGTTTGACAAGAGGTCTCATAGCTGCGGAAACTGGTGCAATGACAGCAGTATCTATGCCGCTCTCATCCAGAAGAGCCTGAATTCCTCTGATTCTTCCAATCAGTGCTTCTCTGTCCCTCGCTTCATAGAGAATCCTGTCCTGATCTTCAGGCATGATTTCTATTCTCGATTCCGGCACAAAAAAAGCGAGGTCTTCCCTCAGACGTTCTGCAACACGTCCGGATGAGACCACTATCAGCAGCTTATGATGTTGTTTGAGCTCAGCAGCAGCAAGATATGCCACCCTGCTGCCGCTGATACCTGTGTAGTTATTTATCATATGTCACGTTATGCTTATTCATAGCGTTATCGATGCCGAGTCTTATGATATCTTCCGCAGCTGCCGCAGCTGCCTTCGCAGCTTCATCAAGCAGTTCCTGCTCCTTGGCAGATACCTTGCCGATAACATGTTTGATTATATCATCACCTTCATTGCTTCCGACACCGATTCTGATTCTTGGAAAATCTTTTATACCGAGTTCCTTCACAACGGATTTCATTCCATTATGAGTTCCCGGTCCGCCGGATTTCCTTATTCTTATAGATCTAATAGGAATATCTATATCGTCATATATTACAATCAGGTTCTCTCTCGGAATATTGAAATACATAGCAGCTTCTCTGACAGATTGACCACTGAGATTCATATAAGTCTGAGGCTTAAGCAGAATAACTTTCTCACCCGCTATTGTTCCTTTGCCGTAAAGACCTTTGAACTTGCTCCTTTTGACCTCAATTCCTGTCTCCGAAGCCAGGGCATCAATGGCACGAAATCCCATATTATGCCTTGTATTCTCATATTCCTTACCCGGATTGCCAAGTCCTGCAATTAAATACATATTACTCCTGGAAAAGATCGCTGACTGGCTTGTTAGTTGCGATTCTTGAGATTGTCTCTGCGAAAATCTCTCCTACGGAGAGGATTGTGAACTTGTCAATCATCTTCTCCTCAGGGATAGGCATTGTGTTAAGAAGTACCATCTCCTTAATTGGGCTGGCTGCGATTCTCTCGATAGCAGGGCCTGAAAGAACAGCATGTGTTGCACCTGCATATACACTCTTTGCTCCAAGATCCATAAGAGCCTTTGCTGCATTGCAGATTGTTCCTGCTGTATCGATCATGTCATCAACGATAACACAGTTCTTGCCCTTTACGTCTCCAATGATGTTCATGATCTCGCTCTTGTTTGGTTCAGGTCTTCTCTTATCTATGATAGCAATAGGAGCATTGAGTGGCTTAGCCATGTTACGTGCTCTTGTAACACTTCCATGGTCAGGTGATACTATTACAAGATCCTCAAGATTCTTCTCCTTGAAATAGTCAACAAGCAGAGGCTGTCCGATCATGTGGTCAACCGGAATATCGAAGTATCCCTGAATCTGATTTGCATGAAGATCCATTGTTACGACTCTATCTACACCAGCCTTAACAAGAAGGTTTGCTACAAGCTTTGATGTGATTGGATCTCTTGCCTTTGCCTTTCTGTCCTGACGTGCATATCCATAATAAGGCATAACAGCTGTTACGCTCTTGGCAGAAGCTCTCTTCATAGCGTCAGTCATGATAAGAAGCTCCATGATATTGTCGTTAACAGGTGCACATGTTGACTGCACGATGAAAATATCCTTTCCTCTTACAGTCTCCCAGATGCTTACGCTAACCTCACCGTCACTGAACTGCTTTACTGTTGAATCTCCGAGATCTACACCAAGAATGTCTACGATCTCCTGTGCAAGTTCAGGATGTGAATTGCAACTGAAAATCTTGATGTTGGAAAATGCCTCGTTGCTCATTTTTCATTCCTCCTATTGATCTTTCTTTAATATCTTACGAGCTTTTACCCAGTGCTCCTTAACTGTCTGTCTTGATCTTCCGATACAGAGTGAGTCCTCAGGAACATTCTCTGTAACAGTTGTTGCCGCTGCAACATAAGCTCCGTCACCGATTTTTACTGGTGATACCAGGTTAGAGTTGCAGCCGACGAATACATCATCACCCAGTTCGGATCTGTACTTCTTTGCTCCGTCATAGTTAACAAATACTACGCCGCAGCCGATATTACAGTTCTTTCCTACATCCGCATCACCTATGTATGCAAGGTGCGAGGATTTGCTTCCATCACCGAAATGAGAATTCTTGAGCTCAACAAAATCTCCGATTTTGCACTCGTTTCCAACCACACTTCCTGGTCTGATGTATGCAAAAGGTCCTACTGTTGTATTTGATCCCACCTTACTGTCGTAGATATAGGATGCTTCAACAGAAGTTCCCTCTCCGATTTCTGAATTTCTGATAACAGATGACTGTCCGATTCTTGCGCCTTTTCTGATAACAGTTGAACCCTGAAGAGTGACATTGTTAGCAATCACTGCGCCCTCTTCAATAACAACCTCTTCATCGATATATGCTGAATATATATCGACAAAAATAACGCCATCTTCTTCAAGTCTCTTCTTATTGGCAGCCAGTCTTGCCTGCTCTTTGTCTCTGTATTCCTGCAATGTCATATTAACCCCTATTTGATAAGCATCTCGCCAATCTTATATACATCTCCGGCACCCATTGTCATAGCAATATCATCCTTGCCGGCATGGCTTCTGATATACTTGACAATGTCCTCGAAATCCTGCACATAATAGATTTCTCTCTCCGGATACTTCTCTTTCATCACTTTCCAAAGCTTGTATGAACTCACATTGTAGATATCCTGCTCTCTAGCCGCATAGATGTCTGTAAGAATCAGTGCATCTGTATCCTCAAAAGAGTCAACAAACTCATCGAAAAGTGCTTTGGTTCTTGTATATGTATGTGGCTGGAAAACAAGCCAGAGCTTGTTGTGCTTAACATTCTTCGCAGCCGCAAGAGTAGCCTTAATCTCAGTTGGGTGGTGTGCATAGTCATCAATAACTATGATTCCCTCCGGTGTAACTCCGGTAAAATCAAATCTTCTGTGAGTTCCGCCAAATGACTTAAGTGTCGATACGATTACCGGAATCGGAGCCTTGAGATACGATGCTGTAACAAATGCAGCCATCGAATTGAGTACATTATGCTCTCCCGGAACAGAGAGATGAATATGTGTAATTGTGTTGCCATTGTGGCAGATATCGTACTCCGGGAATCCCTTGTCATCGAAAACAATATTCTCCGCATAGAAGTCATTGTTCTCACTGTATCCGTATGTAATCTTATTTGTACGGTCTTTGAGAACATCTTTTACAAAAGGATTATCGCCGTAAGCGATGATGATTCCATCTTCCCTGATGCCCTCAACAAAAGTCTTGAACGACTTTACGATATGATCCATATCCTTGAAATAATCAAGATGATCAGAGTCGATATTAAGAATTACTCCGATGCTTGGTTTGAGTTCAAGGAAGCTGTCCATATATTCACAGGCCTCAGTAACAAAATAATGATTATCTGAGCCTATCTCAACATTTCCGTTAATCTCCGGAAGATTGCCGCCAACAAGAATTGTAGGCTTGTATTCTGCGTTTCGAAGAATGAGAGATGTCATCGAGGTAACTGTAGTCTTTCCGTGAGTTCCGCAGATAGCTACACTGTTCTCATATCTGTCCATAAGGATTCCAAGAACCTGTGCTCTTGAGAACATAGGAATGCCAAGTTCTTCCGCTCTCATTACCTCTGGATTCTCTGATGATACAGCTGCTGAATATACAATAGCATCTACACCATTCACATTCTCGGCATTATGTTCGTAGAAAACCTTGATGCCTTTCTGTTCCAGATTCTTTGTAACAGGGGAAGCTTTGATATCACTTCCGCTTACTATATGTCCATTGTCTGCAAGAATCTCAGCGATAGCGGATAATCCGATTCCGCCAATTCCAAGACAATGTACTCTCTTATATTCTTTGAAGTCCGTCATAATAAAGTCTCCATATATTTTTTCTAACTAAATAATTATATTCCAACAGCCTTTTCAATTCAAGAATCGGCTACAGCGAATCATTAGGTCTTGCTGTAATAATTCGATTATCCTCATCGATGATGTCGATGTATACGATAGGTGTATAATCCGATACTCTCTTTTTCTCAGGTACACTGGATACAATAGCAATTCCGCAGCCAAGAACCTCAATGTCGAACTCAGCAAGTATCTCTATGATACCTTTAAGGCTTCCGCCGCCGCGCATGAAATCATCGATCACGATTGCCTTTGCCCCCTGCTCAACTGCTCTTTTTGCAATTGACATCTTCTGAATTCGGTCAGAAGAGCCGGAGAAATAATTGATACTTACGGTTGAGCCTTCAGCGTACATCGCCTCTCTTCTTATCACTACCAGAGGCAGATTGAGAAGTGCAGCTGTGCGTGCAGCAAGAGGAATACCCTTGGTTTCGATGGTTACAACATAGTCCGCTTCAAGCTTATGAAACTGCTGGCAGAAAACTCTTGCCATGCCGTCCACAATCCTGCCGTCATACATAATGTCAGATGTGTACAGAAATCCTCCGCCGAGAAGCCTGGATGGATCCTTGAGACTTTCGCAGAGTTCCTTCTGAAGTTCTGCAATGCGGTCTTCGGAAATACCCGGCACATACTTGATTCCGCCACCAACACCGGAGCTGCTTTCAATATGTCCCGAACCGTTAGACTGAAAAACTTCATTCACAAGTTTGATGTCTTCGCTCAGGCTGGACTTCGCTATTCCGAATCTGTCACAGAAATACTTTGAATCATAGAGTCTGCACGGATTGGAAGTAAACTCATCAACGAGAGTACCGATTCTGTTATTCTTCTTCATATATGCCCCCATTCTCGTACGCATAGGCAATATCGTTCATATAGCTACGAACAATTTTACCGTAAATATGCCATTCGTTCAATCAATACACAGAAATCACACACAAAAAACCGCACCGAAGCGCGGTTTTGACTAGCTGTTTTCTGCCCTGTAAAGGCACTCATATCCATTCTCCGTACAGCGTACAATCTGCTCTATCTCGTCATGCGACGAATCTGTTACCATTTCAGGAGCATCATATTTTACGCAAGTTCCGCAGCTGCTGCTGAGACTGCGTGGTACTGGCATTGTTCGTGCTTGAAAGCCTTTGCTCTCGCACAGCCTCTGATATCTGATTGCGCCAAAGTGCGAATAGAACGTTGCGATATAAGTCATATTACTCTCCTACTTGCTGATTGTGAGGGTGAATTCTCCACCCTTTTCTTCAGCAGCTACAATATAACCCTTGCTTTCTGCATAACGAGTTACATTCTCCTTAGGAGTTACAGCATCAACAATTACAGTGTACTTATCCTCTCCACTCTTCATTGCTTCTGCAACCATAAGTACAGGCTGTGGGCATGATAAACCTCTTGCATCGATCATTATGACACCTCCAATTATTCAGCTTTGCGGAATGTGTTGGCACATCCGATAATAGCGATAACTATGATTGAAACGATTACAGCGATTTTACCGTAAGATGTAGGACCCTCTGCACTTGATGCGAGTCCGAAGTTATGGCAGATTGCTGCTCCAGCCATAAGTCCTACAACAACTACTGCTGAATCGGTGTTACCCTCGCCTGACATAACAAGCTGTCTGAGAGGACATCCGCCAAGAAGGCAGCATCCGAAACCAACTGTAAAGAGTCCGAGGAAGTTCCATAGACCATCGTTGAAGGCTACTGGCTGTGCCTCAAAGCTGAGGTTGAAGAAAGGTGTTCCTGTAACTGAACCGAGAATGAGGTTCATCACAAGTGCTGCTATAAGGATTGCAATGAATCCCCAGAGAAGTCTTGTCTCTTTAAAAAGAATAGTATCGCGAATACCGCCTACCATGCAAAGACGTGTTCTCTGAGCAAGTGCTCCAACAACAACACCGGCAGCGAGTGAAAGCCATACGCTTGCGTGCATTGCACCAGGACCTATTTCAGGCTCTGTAAAGAAAAGGAAGAAAATTTCTGCACAGATACCGCAGATAAAACCAACGGGTCCCACAACTGCGTTCAGGTCTCCACCAGCAAGACGGAGAATCATTCTGAATGGGCATCCAAGGAACATAAGACATCCAATCATTACACAGATTGCAAGAACAAATCTTGTCATAGGAGCACTACCTCCCTTTGCAGAGAACTCTTTTTTTCCAAGAGCGCATGCAAGCGATCCGATTACGATTCCGATAATCTCCGGACGGATATACTGTACCGGAAGCGTTCTGTGAAATCCGAGAGCTCCTGATGTATCTCTCAGGAAGCATGCGATACAAAATCCCATATTCTTAGGATTGCCAAAATAAACGAGTGATGCTGCAATCACACCGATGATAAGACCGGCAATGATTATAGTCAGCTTATCTTTTTTTGCTGTCATTTATGAAACTTCTTTTCTGTGATAGTTTTATTGATTTACTGGGAAATATCCAACACACCGAATATAGCTTAAATATATAGTCTTTAATCTAATTGATTATTTCTTTAAGTGTTTTGTGATTATTAGTATTTTTTATTTTCCCCATTATAAAATTCCAGAGTGCCTCTTGCATATAGTGGTAGAATAGGAGCAGAGATTAATTTCAATATTGGAGTTTAAATATGAATAAGATTTATCTGGACAATGCAGCTACCACTTTTCCTAAGCCCAGGGAAGTGTCTGATGCTGTGTACAACTATATGACATCTGTCGGAAGCAATATCAATCGCGGAACTTACGAGACAGCATACAATCTCGAAAGCCTCGTTTTCGACACAAGGCAGATGCTCTGCGATATGTTCGGAGCTGAGGACTGCAAGAACGTTGTTTTTACCAAGAATATTACCGAGAGCCTCAACTTTGTGCTCAAGGGATTCCTTCAGCCGGGCGATCATGTCATCACATCTGCAGTTGAGCATAACGCAGTGATGAGACCTCTCGTTCAGCTTGAGAAAAAAGGCATCGAGTTCTCGCGCTGTGCCTGTGATAAAGAAGGCTCTCTCATCCTCGAAGAGCTCGAGAATTGTCTGAAAGCTAACACAAAGGCAATCGTAATGACTCACGCCAGCAATGTAAGCGGAACAGTCCTTCCGCTGAAGGAAGTTGGTAGATTTGCAGAAGAACACGGTCTCAGATTCTTTGTTGACTGTGCTCAGACAGCGGGTGTTCTGCCTGTTGATATGAAAGAGATGAACATCGACGCACTCTGCTTCACAGGACACAAAGGTCTGCTTGGACCACAGGGTATCGGCGGTTTTATACTCAAGGAAGATATGATTCCGCTTGTCGAGCCTCTCATCTCGGGAGGAACCGGAAGCATCAGCCACACTGAAGAGATTCCGGACTTCATGCCGGACCGCTTCGAATCAGGCACTATGAATATTCCGGGAATTGTAGGTCTTCATGCCGCTCTGCTTTGGATTAAAGAGACTGGTCTTGATGCAATATACAGTCAC
>JAZUII010000049.1:0-61354 GCA_045642105.1 Anaerovoracaceae bacterium
ACGCTTGTGATTGCAGCTGTCAGAGTTGTCTTACCATGGTCTACGTGTCCGATTGTACCAATGTTAATATGTGGCTTGGTTCTCTCATACTTCTGCTTAGCCATTTGTTTCCTCCTAAACTATAAAATAACGTTACTTTATAAGCAGGCGCAGGCGTCCCCGCGCATGCATGCGACGGAGCGCAAAACTCCTTGCGCTAACATTAGTTAACGCTTTTTTGAATTTATCATAATCCGACCTTTTTTTCAAGTATCCAGACAGTTTAATACCCTCCTGCTCCGCCCAGCTTTCAGGCAAAGAAAAAAGACGACCCGAAGGTCGTCTGGAGCTGCTGAGCAGACTTGAACTGCCGAACCTCATCCTTACCAAGGATGCGCTCTACCGACTGAGCTACAGCAGCACAGCTCATTTATATTACTTGATTGGCAGCAGCTTGTCAAGTTTCTTCCGCTGCCGCGGAACGCCTCGATCACATAATAAGGAGCAGCCGCCGGCTGCTCCTTGTTTTACCATATAGACGCGCGAACTATGCAGCCTTCTTGAGGGCTCTTGCAAGTCCGAACCATCCAACGAGTCCAACTACACCCATAATGATGATTGCGTAGAAGTTTGTTCCGTAAGAACCGCCAGCTGACTCGAGGAGCTTTGCTGAGAGTGTTGGTCCAAGTGAAGCGGCAATCAGAAGGTTGAAGTTGCTCAAGCTGAAGTTTGTTGGGAAGTGCTCTGGTCCGAATGCCTTGTTAACATATGCTGATGTAAGAGCAGGGCATCCACCGAATGCGAGTCCTACGAAGATCAGTCCTACGAGAATGAGGATGTATGATCCTGTTAAGTGACCTGCTGAGAGGAGTACTCCGGCAACGATCATAAAGAGTGTGCAGCAGAAGATAGCAACTGCTGATCCCTTTTTGTCGAAAATACTTCCGTTAACAATTCTTCCGAATCCGTTAGCGAGTGAAACGATCATTCCGAGGATAGCTGCTCCGCCGTATGCTACTGAAATGTTAGCAGCACTGTTTACTACGAGCAGTCCTGCTGATGAGATTGCGAGCACCCACAGAAGGAAGAACCAGAACAGTGATGACTTGAGCATCTCTGCTGGTGTGTAGCTCTTTACGTTAGCTGCTGGCTTCTCCTCAGCTGCCTCAGCCTTAGGAGCTGGCATGAATGCTGCTGCCTCCTCTGCTGTAGGAGCCTTGATGATGAATGCTGAAAGCACCATTACAATTGCAAATCCAACTGCGAAAATCTTGAATGTTACAGGAATTCCGATTGATGCCATCATTACGCTTGCAACTCCGCCGAGAACGAGAGCTCCGAGACCGAATCCCATGAGCATGATTCCTGAAGCAAGTCCGATCATGTCAGGGAACCACTTAGCAACCTGACCGATGATAGCGTTATAAGCAAATCCTACTCCGCCGCCTCCGAAGAATGCGTAGAAGATGTAGAGCATGATAAGGCTCTTTCCAGGGTTTGCAGGGTTCATCATTGAAGCGCCGAAGAATGCGATGAAGAGCAGCACAGCACTTATGAAGAACTTCGCTCTGAGGCTGAGAACCTTACCGGAAATGCCACCGATAAATCCGCCGATGCAGAACATTGACATTGAAATTGTGAAGGTCAGTGAAAGCTGCGACAGTGTCCATGTTGGATATACTTCACTGAGAGGTCCTCTGAAGATTGACCAAGCGTAGATCAGTCCGAGGAAGAGCAGTGATACAGCCGCAACAATGAGAATGACCCATCTCTTTGCACTTTTCATTAGTTTCTTTCTCCTTTAATAAACCATTACATTATTTTTTGTTACGCACCTCACTATTAAACAACGATTGTCGTCAAAAATCAAGATGCGCATATGTCATAGGGCTACTCGCCCTTAACAATCTTTGTTACTGTGCTGAAAGCCGGATGCTGGGCAGACCCCATAACCTCGTATACAATTGATTCCCAGGTTCTCACGGTACAACCCTTTGTTTCAAGCAGATGCATAGCTGCCTTGAAATCTTTCTTCTTGCGAGACTGACAGCAGTCGCTTACAACATAGACGTCGTAGCCTCTCTCTAGAAAACCGAGGGCGGTCTGCTGCAGGCAGATGTGTGACTCTATTCCGCAGAGGATTACCTTGTTCGAAAGCATACCCTCGAACTCTTTGCAGAAATCTTTCTCGCCGAAGCAGTTGAAGGTCATTTTGTCGACCGTCTTGTGTTTTCCCATAGCCTCATCGAGTTCTCTGACGATTCCGCCGAGACCCCTGCGGTTCTGCGTTGTTGCAATCATCGGAACATCGAGGCGTCTCATGCAGCGAGCGAATTTTGTCACGTTCTCCACAAGCTCCTCGTTCTTGCGCATTGCAGGTATGAGCTTCTCCTGGAAGTCGACAAAAACACATACTGTTGTGTCGTTACTGAGTCCTTTTATCCTGTGAAGCGCTGCATAGTCGTTCGAATCTATCGTGAGCGGTGTTATTACTGCGTAATCTGCCATCACTGCAGCCCAATCGTTGTCCACGCTCTTATCGAAGTCATAACGGTCGATGACCATCTGATACTCGCCCTCTGCTTCGGTCTTTTCAAAGACGAAAAGCTCACCGAAAGCATGCTCTGCGCATGGCGCAATTTTGACCCCTTTTATCTTCCAGAGAGGAAGATCCGGAACATTGACGCTGAGTATTGTCGAAGATTCGAGACCTGCAGACATTTCGAGAAGGCCTCTCAGCATATCACAGATGTACTCGAAGTTTTCTGCCTCATGGCTTGCAACCGAAAGTGCAATTGAGCGAATTCCGGAAAGCGCACCCTCTCTTGCCGCCGCAAGTGTACCGGAATATACAACAGAAGAACCTGTGTTGATTCCCATATTGATTCCACTGATTACATAATCCGGTTCTATATTCATCTCGTGCATGAGCTGGATGCCGAGTTTCACACAGTCCGCCGGAGTTCCGTCGATGGCCCACGCTTTGCGCGCATTTTCCAGCTCTATGCTTTCTGCTTTGACTGTTCTGCGAAAAGTAATCGCCTGGCTTGTCGCACTCTTCTGCTCTGCAGGAGCGGCAACATATACATCGGCCATTTTGCTGAGAGCTTTGATAAGCGCTGTCAGACCTTTTGCAATTATTCCGTCGTCATTGCTAACAAGAATTCTATACATTAGTTCCTCTTTTCATTTATAATGATTATATGAATAAGAATTACGATATTGAAAAACTGAAAAAATCCGGTATCGACAACATCGAGGTCTTCGATGTCATCGGTTCAACCAATACCTATGCTTCCGAGCAGCTGCTCGCTGAGGAGCCCAGGCAGACTCCTTTTGCCGTAATCGCTGACATGCAGTCCGCCGGTCGCGGCCGTTACACCAAGTCTTTCCATTCGCCATCAGGCTCCGGAATCTATATGACTTATGTCTACAAGCACGATTATACAGAAGAAGAACTTCTTCGAGTGACAACCGAAGTTGCCGAGCTCATTCTGCCAGTGCTTCAGACACACACAGAAGACGAGCTGTGGATCAAACCCGTCAACGACATCTTTAAGGGGCACCGCAAAATTCTCGGAATTCTTGTCGAGCGTGTCGACAACCCGCGAATCCGTGGAGACTATTCTCTCGTTATAGGTATCGGTGTCAACTGCTTCTCCGCGGTTTTCCCCGAAGAGCTCAGAGACATTGTCGGATTTCTTGAACCCGACTGCAGCCGAGAGCAGCTAGCGCTCGAGCTTCTTGAGGTTCTGCACGAACATTTTTACAAGCAGTTTGAGCAGTGATTCTGGCACCTTGTAGAAGTAGAAGTATACTACCTTGGTGTCGTCTGTGCACAGGTCTCTAACCGGATACATTGTAAGGCCAAGGTCTTTGGCCGTCTTGCATATTGCCTCCGGAGCAAGCGGCGACTTGATTTTGAGCATTACTGCAATGCCGGAGTGCGAGTCAACTGCCTCGAGCTTGCCTGCACCGTTATCGTGAACCATCTTTATGGTTGTTTCAAGCTTGGATGCATACATGCGTCTGAGCTTTTTAATATGTCTGTAATAATAGCCGTCCTCCATATAGAGTGCGAGGCAGATCTGTTCAGCCTTGGAACAGGTCTGGCTGTATTTGTGGCTGTTCTTCTCGAAGATATGCACGAGGCCCTGTGGCAGAACCATGTAGCTGATCTTGATTGATGCGAAAAGCGTACTCGAGAATGATCCGAGGTAGATTACCCTGCCGCTGTTATCGAGTCCCTGCATTGCAGGAATCGGTTTACCGAAATATCTCAGCTCACTGTCGTAGTCGTCTTCAAGTATGTAGCTGTAGTTCTCATTAGCCCATTTGATGAGTTCGTAGCGTCTTCCGATAGGCATAACTGCTCCGCTTGGGAACTGATTGGACGGATTGACATATACGATTGAGCGCACATTGGTCGGAAGCTTCTCAAGCTCTATGCCGTTATCTGTTACTTCAACCTCGGTAACAGGGAATCCCTCATCTTTGAAAATATCTCTGATAGGTCCGTATCCAGGTGTCTCTGTTGCAGCATTATCCACGCCAATCTCGCGGAGAATTCTTGTAAGCTGCAGCGCCAGCTGCTGTGAACCCGCGCCGATTACAACCTGCTCCGGTGTACATTTTACCCCTCTGCTCTGATAGAGATACTTGCAGATCTCATAGCGAAGTGCCGGCTCGCCCTTAACGTCCGCCTCTGTCTGAAGAAGATGCGAGTATTCGTTGAAAACTCTGTTCATGCATTTCTTCCATTTTGAGAACTCAAAGCTTGCCTCATCGTAAATCATCTGTCTGTCTTTTACGAAAGGTCCTTTTGCCTGAGCACTGTCAGTAGGAAGAAGACTATCCAGACTTACAGGTTCCTGCTCTTCAGCTGCCTCCTCTGTTGTGTTGATTGTCTCGCTTACATAGTAGCCTGACTTCGGTCTGCTCTCAATATATCCTTCAACGAGCAGCTGTGTGTACGCAGTCTCTACTGTTGTGACACTGATGTCATTCTCCTGTGCGAGCTTGCGTAGTGAAGGAAGCTTGGTTCCCTTCTCCAGAGTGCCGTTCATAATATCATTCTTGAGCAGCGTATAAATCTGTACATATAGATTCTGCTCAGAACTGTTATCTAAATTCAGAATTAAACTCTTCAAAACGAGTAACCCTCCAAAACTGTTATTGCGCAAATAAATAAGATTGCACATTTCTTCAAGTGCAGTCTTGTGTTATTATAAACCTACGCTATAAATAAATCAACTTGAAAGGATGTGTTATTATGAACAACAGCAATAAGACAGTGACAGCTTTGGTTCTCACTGCACTGCTTACAACACTCACCCTTCTCTGCACTATGCTGCTTAAGATTCCGGTTGGTCCAGACTGCTATATACATCTCGGTGACACTGTTATTTTCCTCGGAGTTATTATTCTCCCCCGCAAGTATGCATGCTTCGCCGGTGCAGTCGGCGCTGCCCTTGCAGACCTTCTTGGAGGTTTTGCATTCTGGGCGCCCGCTACTTTTGTAATCAAAATGCTCGTAGTTGTCATCTTCGGAATTCTTATCGACAGAGTTCACGAGAAGGCCAGCACAATTGCCGGCATTCCGGCACCTGAGTTTCTTGGCTATATACTCGCAGGAATCATCGGAGTCCTCGGATATTTCATCGCTGAATACATTCTCTTCGGCAACTGGCTCGCGGCGGCAACATGCATTCCGCTCAACTGCCTGCAGATGGGAATCGGCGCAATCGTATGCGTAGTAATCTCCAAAGCACTCGCAAGATCCGGTTTTGCCGGAAACCTCAGATACAAGAGACCAGTTCAATAATTAGATTAAAAAAGAGAACTGTATTGATTCTAATCAGTACAGTTCTCTTTTTCTATTTCAAATCTGTCTTCAGCGCGCGAAGTATCATCGTCGCAGCCACACCTATGGCTATTCCGGATATTATTCCCGAGAAAAGCAGCACAGGGAAGTAGAAGAATATCCTCATATCCCCAATCAGCGCTGCCGCCATCAGAAGCTGTCCCACATTGTGGAGAACTCCACCGGCCATACTTACGCCGACAACCGAGAAAAGCCCGGTTTTCTTAAGACCAAGCATACCGAGGAAACTTACAAGTGCACCGGCCAGCGAATACAATGCGCCGAACAGTCCGTTGAAGAGAAGTCCTGCTATCAGTATTCGGATTACGTTCACTGCAGCCGCGTCCTTCCAGCCGAACTTATATAGTGCAATCAGTGTAACCGCATTTGCTATTCCCAGCTTGATACCCGGTATACCCGGATTGTACGGAATGATTGCCTCTACATAAGAGAAAATCAGCGCCAGAGTAACCATCAGTCCGATGTGTGCAACTCTGGTTGCGCGGCTTTTCTGCTCAGCTCTTGAAGGCTTAGTTGGAGACTGCGTCATAGCTGCCACCTCCTTTTCCCTCAATACGGACAACCAGCTTGTTAGGCAGACATATTATGCTCTGTCCAGCCTTATCAATCCTTCCGGTATCAACGCAGACCTGGTTACGACACGAAGCTTTTTTGACATACACCTCGCCGCCCTTGATAACCACTCTGTTTGATTCCGTTCCGTTCTTAACGTCAATCACCTGATCCTCGAGAAGGCTGTAGCGACCGTACATCTCACCGTTCGACTCGATAATCACTTTGCTTCCCGCAGTTTGTGACATGGCAAGATATGCTGTTGACGCCAGACCGACAGACACCAGCACAATCAGAAGTATGATATCTGCTTTGCGAATGTACTTCTTCATTTGCCCTCTTTCTATGTTATAATTCCCGTTATGAGACACTTATATATGAAAAAAATCAAATATGCGATATGTTTCGCACTCTGTGTGACTTTTATTATAACACAGACAGCCTGCTCAAGGGGCGTTGAACCTTTATCAAGCGACAACTATTACCTCGACACCAGCTGCACCCTTTCAATCTATGATATGGGAGGCGAACTGAATGAAGAAGATGCTCAGAAAGTTTTCGATGACGCGTGGGATCTCTGCCGCATTCTCGACAAAACTCTTTCTCGTACGGTCGCGGCGAGCGATGTAAGCCGCATCAATTCTTCAGGCGCAAGCTGGGTTGAAGTATCCGACTATACACTTGATGTTGTAAAAGCCGGCATCCGTTACGGAGAGCTTTCTGACGGCGCTTTTGACATAACGGTCGGTACTGTAACCGATCTCTGGGACTATCACTCAGATAATCCGAAAGTTCCCGAGCAGTCGGCTATCGATGAAGCACTCTCACATGTCAATTACAAGAATGTCCAGATTGACGGAAAGCGCATCAGACTGGCAGATCCCGCTGCCAGACTTGACCTCGGCGGAATCGCTAAGGGATATGTTGCTGACAAGGTGGCAGAGCTCATGCAGAAAGAAGGCGTTACTTCAGGAATAGTCAATCTCGGCGGCAATATCGTCACCATCGGAAGCAAGCCGGGCGAAGATGGTTTTACCATAGGAATTGAGAAGCCTTACTCCGGCAGAAGTGAAGAAGTCGGTTACGTAGAATCCGCAGACCAGACCATTGTCACCTCGGGAGTATACGAAAGACAGTTCGAGGTCGACGGCAAGATATACCATCATATCCTGAGCACAAAGACCGGTTATCCGGTTGATACAGATCTTGATGCGGTCAGTCTTGCAGCCCCTATCGGCCACTCGATGGACATCGATGCACTCAGCACAATCTGCCTTATCAAGGGTTCTGAGGCCGGCAAATCCTTTATTGAAGCTCAGGGCTACAGCGCTGTGTTCTGCCTCTCAGACGGCAAAATAAAGCCAACTAAGGGCATGCAGTTCAACGCCAGCTAGAATAGATTTTCACAAGAATATAACAGGCTATTGCAAATTCATGCAATAGCCTTTTTTAACGCCTTATTACTTTGCCGCAGTATTTCCGGCAGTAATTCATCGCAATTAAAAGCGAGACCTTTCGGTCTCGCTTCATTAAATAACCCCTTATATAGAAGTTCTTATGCGTTTGCCTCTGCTTCCTTTGCTGCTTTAGCAGCTGCAGCAGCCTTCTCGAGCTTAGCCTTGTTAGCAGCCTTGAACTTCTCAGCCTGAGCAGCAGTCAGAGTCTTGTATGTGTTGATTGCTCCTGTTGGGCACTCAACTACGCACATTCCGCATGACTTACACTTCTCAGTGTCGATTGAAGCCTTGTTGTCCTCGATTGTGATAGCGTTGAATGCACAAACCTTTGCACACTTACCGCAACCGATACATCCATTGCCACAAGCTTTTCTTGTAACAGCGCCCTTATCTGTGGATGAGCACAGAACATGTACCTGATTCTTGAGAGGTACGAGCTTGATGATGCTCTGAGGACAATCTGTAGCGCACTTACCGCAAGCAACGCAGTTATTTCTGTTAACTCTTGCTACGCCGTCGATAATTCCGATAGCATCGAAGTCACATGCTTTTACACAATCACCGAGTCCGATGCAACCAAACATACATACATTAGGTGATGTAAAGAAGCCCTTTGCTCCCTTACATGACTGAAGTCCCTGCCACTCAAGGTGAGTCTGAGCAACGCCGCATGTGCCGTTACACATAACCTGTGCAACCTGCTTCTCCATAGCGCCTGCGCTCTTTCCAAGGATCTCAGCAATCTTAGCAGCTGTTGCCTCACCACCAGGTGCACACTTTGTGCATGGAAGGTCAGGGTTCTCAACAAGCTGTGAAGCGTAGTCTCCGCATCCTGCGAATCCGCAGCCACCGCAGTTAGCTCCTGGAAGAGCCTCTGTGATAGCAGTTACTCTCTCGTCTACAGGAACGAAGAATACCTTTGAAGCAATTACCAGCAGAGCTGAAGCGATAAAGCCGGCAACTACAACGATTACAACTGGTGTCATAATATTAGCCATTTTTATCCCCCTTTCTTACTGGAACAGACCTGTGAAGCCCATGAATGAGAGTGAGAGGATTGTAGCACTGATGAGTACCATTGGAACACCCTTGAATGGTGTAGGAACTCCGCTGTCATCCCACAGCTTCTCCTCACGTACGCCAGCAAAGAGTACCATAGCTACAAGGTAACCAACTCCGGCACCTACTGCGTATACGATGGACTGAAGGTATGTATAGTCATAGTTAATAGCGTTAATTGTTGCACCAAGGATAGCGCAGTTTGTTGTGATGAGTGGAAGGAAGATTCCGAGCGCCTTCTGGAGAGCTGGGAGGAACTTCTTCATGAACATCTCTACGAACTGTACCAGTGATGCAATTACGAGGATGAATACTACAGTCTGGAGGTATCCGATCTCGAACTTGTCAAGAACCTGCTGGATAGGCCATGTAACGAGCTCCGCAATGAACATTACGAAGATTACAGCTCCACCCATACCTACAGCTGAGCTCATCTTGTTTGATACTCCAAGGAATGAGCAAACTCCGAGGAACTGAGACAGCAGGAAGTTATTAACCAGTACTACTGCCATAAAGATTACGATAAGATTTACCATTATGCTTCAGCTCCTTTCTTTTCAAGAATTTCCTCATTTGCCTCAGCAACGTTACATGAGTTGTACATAGGACAAACTCCGCAGCTGAAGCTCTTAGCCTTAAGAGCCTTACCCTTGGTAGCCGCATTGAGGATTGCGATCAGGATTCCATATACGAAGAATCCACCAGGAGCAAGTGTGAAGAATCCGATTGAGAGTGATGCTGGGATGATCTGCATACCGAGGAGGCATCCAGTTCCGAACAGCTCTCTGATAGCACCCATAGCAGCGAGTGCCAGTGTGAAACCGAGACCGATTCCGATTCCGTCGAATGCTGAATCGATTACAGTGTTCTTGTTTGCAAAAGCCTCAGCTCTTCCAAGGATTACGCAGTTAACTACGATCAGTGGAATGAAGAGTCCGAGTGACTTGTACAGTGATGGTACGTAAGCCTGAAGCACGAACTGTACTACAGTTACGAAGCCCGCAATAATTACGATATAGCAAGGGATTCTTACCTTATCAGGAATGATATTACGGAGCAGTGAAATTACGATGTTGGAACAAATAAGTACTGCTGTTGCAGAAAGACCCATTCCTACACCATTAGCAAGTGATGATGATGTAGCGAGAGCCGGACATGTTCCGAGCAGGAGAACGAGTACAGGGTTCTCCTTGATGATTCCATTAAGCAGGATGGAGAGCTTGCCTTTTTTCTGTTCCATTACTTGACACCTCCCATTTCTTCGAACTGCTTAAGTGCGCAGCATACTGCCTTGTGGATAGCACCTGATGAAATTGATGCTCCGGATACGTGGTTGATTGCCGAATCTGCCTTGATCTCAACGTTACCGATAGCATTGTATCCAACATACTGACCAAGATGCTCTGGTGTCTGAGCCTTTGTTCCTACACCCGGAGTATCAGCGTGCTCAGTAATCTTAACGTTAGTTACAGCACCGTCCTTGTCAATTCCTACCATAGCTGTCAGAAGACCGCCGTATGAATTTGACTTAACTGTTACAACCATTCCGCTTCCGTTTGATGCTACGTAGCAGTCTGTTGCATAAACCTTTGTCTCGAGAGCGAAAAGCTCATCTGATTTAGTGTCTGCGTCAGCATACACTTCGAACTCGCCCTTTGCATCAGGCAGGAGCTCTGTTCTTGCTGCGTTAGCAGCCTCTGCAGTATTCTTCTCGATAATTGGCTTTGTGATTCCGTATACAAATGCAAGAGCAAATGTTACAACAAAGCAGATAATTACGAGTACGAGTACCGGCTTCACAAAATTGAGGTAAGCGCCGTCTTTATTTTTCATCTTTGCCACCTCCACAATAGAATTTATATGACAGGTTGTTGATCAGTGGAACGCAGATGTTCATGAGCAGGATGGAGAATGAAACTCCTTCTGGATATGAACCCCAGAGACGGATAACCATTGTGATGAATCCGCATCCGATACCAAAGATCAGCTGACCGATTGGAAGCTTAGGTGATGTTACATAGTCTGTTGCCATGAAGAATGCTCCGAGGAGAACTCCACCAGCAAGAACATGCCATACAGCCATCTTGAAGCTTCCTGTTGCAATAAGTGCGATTACAAATACTGTACCGATGAACGCGCATGGGATGATTGGTGAAATAACCTTTCTCCAGATCAGGAACACTCCTCCGATGATGAGTGCAAGTGCGCAAACTTCTCCTGCTGAACCGCCGCTGAATCCGAGAAGCATGTCTCTCAGACCGAACTGAGATACAGCTGCATCCTGACCAACCTCTGCGAGTACGCCGAGTGGTGTAGCTCCTGTTGTAGCATCTGCTGTTGCAGCCATTCTTGGCAGTGGCCAAGTTGACATGTTTGAAGCAAATGAGATGAACAGAAAGATTCTTGCTGTGATAGCAGGGTTAACAAAGTTCTTTCCAATACCTCCGTAAAGCTGCTTTACGATTACGACTGCGAAGAAGCATCCAACTACAGCCTGCCAGATTGGGAAGCTTGATGGAACGTTGAATGCAATCAGAAGTCCTGTAAGTGCAGCTGAGAGGTCGCCGATTGTCTGTTTCTTCTTAGTGATGATGTTGTACAGCCACTCGAATCCCACGCTGGCAACAACACATACGATTGAGAGAAGAAGTACTCTTCCGCCGAAGATATATGTTGATGCGAGAAGTGCTGGGAGAAGTGCGAGAAGTACTGTTCCCATCAGTCTTGTTGTATCATACTCCGATACGATATGTGGTGCGGAGGATACAACCAGATTTGTATGAAATTTCTTATCCATATTACTTTGCTGATGCCTCCTTTACCAATCCTTTAGCGAGCTTGTTGTAGAAGCTCAGAGGTCTTCTTGCAGGGCAGATGAATGAGCAGCTTCCGCACTCCATGCACTGCATTACCTTAAATTTCTCGAGCTTAGCAACATCTCTTCTCTGATAAGCCTCTGCGTAGATCTGTGGTACAAGCTTGAATGGGCAAGCATTCAGGCAGCGTCCGCAGTTGATGCAGGCTGTCTCTTCCTTAACCTCAGCCATTTCCTTGCTGAAGCAGAGGAGTGAACCTGTGTTCTTCATTGTGCATGACTCATCTGACTTTGTAGCACGACCCATCATAGGTCCGCCCATTACGATCTTTCTAGGCTCCTTCTTGTATCCGCCACAGAACTCAACTACGTCAGCAATCTGAGTTCCGATTGGAACGAATACGTTCTTAGGATCCGCTACAGCATCTCCGTCAACAGTAATTCTTCTTCTTACAAGTGGCATACCTGTTCTGAAGTAGTTACCGATTGTTCCGATTGTTGTAACGTTAGCAAGAATTACACCGAGCTGTGCAGGAAGTACACCTGCGTTCATTGTCTTACCAGTTACCTCGTATACAAGAACACGCTCAGCACCCTTAGGGTATCTTGACTGAAGTACTACAACCTCAATGTTGTTGATGCCGTTCTGCTCGATCATTCTCTTCATGTTCTCGATAGCATCAGGCTTGTTCTCCTCAACACCGATGTATCCCTGCTTGAGGTCGAGGTAGTTCATGATCAGCTGCATTCCGTCGATAACGTCCTGCGCATCCTCTACCATCTCTCTGTTGTCTCCTGTGATGAAAGGCTCACACTCAGCAGCGTTAACTACAAGAGTATCGCACTCATCAAGGTTCTTAGGGTTCAGCTTAATGTGTGTTGGGAATGAAGCTCCTCCGAGTCCTACAACTCCGCAATCTCTTACGGCCTTAACGAACTCCTCGAAGCTGTTAACTACAGGAACCTTAACTTCTTCGCTAACTTCCTGCTTCTTGTCAGTCTCAATAACTACAAGAGTCTCAAATCCACCCATTGATCCACGAGTCTGCTCGATATCGATAACAGTACCTGAAACGCTGGAGTGAACAGGAGCACTGACAAATGCATCGGTATCACCGATTCTCTGGCCTACCTTTACGTAATCCCCTTTTGCAACAAGAGGCTTACAAGGTGCGCCAATGCTCTGCGACATGCAGATCTTAACTACATCTGGAATAGGCATCACTACAGTCTCACGACCGGCGGTATTCTTGTGATGCGGAACCAGAATGCTTGGCAAATGCTTTCCTTGGCTCATCCCTTTAGAAACCATCCTTTCTTAATAAAATTTAAATTTGTCCGCTATTGCATATAGCGACAACATATTATACACCAAATCTTCACACAATTGGCAGAAAAAATGTTTTTTGTTGCTGTAAATTCTCATCTATATACATTTGGCAAAAAAAGAGGAGTGTTACCACTCCTCATAGCCTACTGTGACCTGTCCCTCGTCGTCTACGCCGACGATACTTTCGCCTCTTGTCAGCGCACGCGAGATATAATTGACGGCCTCCGCACTTATTATCTCGCCCGGACACACTACCGGATATCCCGGCGGATATACAATCACCGGACTGTACATCACCCTGCCCTCAGCTCTGTACAGAGGAACTTTTTCCTTCATCTTCGGAATCTCATTGACCGGAAGTTCGAAGTCCGGATTCTCTATATGAACCGCTTCAGGGCTTCCCACGCCGTATTTGTCAACCAGTTCCGCAAGAACCCTCAGCAGTTCCTCATAGTCTGAACGTCTGTTGCCTGCTCCTGTCATGAGCATAACCCACTCACCGTGAACCATCTCAATCCAGATATTGTGATACCTGAGTTCTCTTCCGAGATCCTCACCACTCATTCCGATGTCCGCCAGGCTGATATTTATCTTGCTGAAATCAAGCATATCATGCGTGAAAACTTTCAGGCCTGAAATTCTCGAAGCCTTGCTGTAGAAATCCGCAAGATCCTCCTTCCAGCTGACCACAATATCATCGGCATACTTCTCAAGGATTTTCTCATTGACGTCCAGACTTCCCATCAGCAGATATGACGGGCTTGTTGTCTGAAGCATTCTCAGATTATCCTGAAGGACTTCTATATCTACTGCATCCGAGCAGACATTCAGAATGCCCGAGCCGGTATACGAGAGCAGCGTCTTGTGTGTGCTGCATACCACGATATCTGCCCCCAGATTCTCTGCCGCTCTATGCACTGCAGATTTGCGATCGAAGAATTTGAGATGCGCTCCGTGTGCTTCATCAACTATCAGCGGCACATTGAACTCATGACACACTTCCGCAATAGCTCCGACATCTGATAACACTCCGTAATAATTCGGACTGGTTATGAGAACCGCAGACGCATCAGTATTAAGTTCAAGCGCTGAACGCACTTCCTCTGCAGTGATATATGTCTGCAGTCCGCTCTCTCTGTCCGTCTCAGGTCTCAGATAGACAGGGCTTATGTCGCCGAGTCTCATAGCACTGAAAGCCGAGTGATGCGAGTTTCTTCCGAGAAGCAGTGTTCCGCCCTTTTGCACCAGTGTCAGCACCGAAGCCATAATGCCGGCGCTTGAACCGTTGACAAGGAGCTCTGTATGCTTCACCCCGTAGAGTTTCGCATAGTTCTCCTTTACTCGTCTGATCGTGCCACGCGGGTCGAATAGATTGTCCGCGCCCGGAATCTCTGTAATGTCATTGCCGACCATATTGCGCACAAAACCGGCGTAGCCGCATTTTACAAAAAGCTCTTCGCGGCCCTTATGTCCCGGCATATGAAAGGATATCGGTTTTGCATCCTTGTGTTCGACAAGGTAATCAGCAATAGTACTTCTGTCGCTCATTTTCTACTTGATGATATCTGTTCCGATGTAGCATCTGAGTGCCTCAGGCACTGTTACACTTCCGTCCTCATTCTGGTAGTTCTCAAGGATTGCAGCTACTGTTCTGCCTACTGCAAGACCTGAACCGTTCAGAGTGTGTACGAACTCAGGCTTTGTCTCCTTGTCTCTCTTGAAGCGGATATTTGCTCTTCTTGCCTGGTAGTCCTCGAAGTTAGAGCAGCTTGAGATCTCAACGTATCTGCCGTAGCTTGGCATCCATACCTCGATGTCGTAAGTCATAGCTGCTGAGAAACCAAGGTCTCCTGCGCTGAGTCTTACTACTCTGTAAGGAATTCCGAGCTTCTCGAGTACTGCCTCAGCATCTTTTGTGAGAGCCTCGAGTTCATCGTATGAATCCTCAGGCTTAACGAACTTAACCATCTCAACCTTGTTGAACTGATGCTGACGGATGAGACCTCTTGTGTCTCTTCCTGCTGAACCTGCCTCTTTACGGAAGCAAGGTGTGTATGCTGTGTAATATACAGGAAGCTCCTCGAAAGGCATAATCTCATTTGCTCTGAGATTTGTTACAGGAACCTCTGCAGTTGGAATCAGGAAAAAGTCTTTTGCAGGCACATGGAACATATCGTCTTCGAACTTAGGAAGCTGACCTGTTCCTGTCATTGCCTCTCTGTTAACCATGAAAGGAGGCAGAATCTCTGTGTAACCCTGCTCATAGTGAAGATCGAGCATGAAGTTGATTACTGCTCTCTCCAGTCTTGCACCAAAACCCTTGTATACTGTGAATCTTGCACCTGAAAGCTTTGATGCTCTCTCAAAATCGAGAATGTCGAGTCCTTCACCGATATCCCAGTGAGCTTTTGCCTCGAAGTCGAACTCTCTTGGTGTTCCTACCTTGCGAAGCTCCTCATTGTCACTGTCGTCAAGTCCGTCCTGAACATCCTTGAATGGTGTGTTAGGAACTGAAAGGAGAGCCTGTCTGAGCTCTGACTCAACTTCGCTAACCTCGGCATCAAGACTCTTAATCTTTGATGAAAGCTCTTTCATCTCTGCGAAAAGTGCTGTTGTATCCTCGCCGGCTTTCTTGAGCTTAGGTACTTCTCTTGACACTGTATTCTGCTTGCTCTTGAGAGCCTCAACCTCTGCGAGAATCCCTCTTCTTCTCTCATCAAGCTCAATAACTCTTCCGATACCGAAATCGCCCTTGCCTCTTCTCTCTACTGCTGCCTTAACACCTTCGAAGTCAGCTCTCACTCTTTTAATATCAAGCATTTTGTTTCCTCTTTCCTGTTAAAATAGATTCTTTGTATATTCTGTATATTCCGAACGGAGCTGTTCGGTCATTTTCTGAATTCTGAGTTCGAGTTCAGCCGCCTTTGCGTAGTCTCCACCATCCAGCGCTGTCTTTGCAGCAGACAGAACGGACTTCTGACCAAGGCTGTCTTTTGCCAGTTCGAGTCTGAGCTTGTTGACATTCTCCCAGTTGAAAAGGTCGAAGTCTGTAGCATCAGCTCCATGACGCTTCACGCATCTTCTCACGAAATCCATCGCCTGCGGAATAAGTCTGTCATGATATTCCGTGCTCCACTTTGCGAGCATCTGTGCCCTGTACGAGTGGATAATCGCCGCAATTGTATCATCGTCGAGGATGATTTTCTCCATATCCTCAGGTCTCTCATCGAAAACGCTGAAGCATTCCCATACGGTAGCAGGTGCTGCTCCGAAGAGCTTTTCTCTCTCTTCCTCCGTGTATTCGGTAAAAACATTCTTTTCTGAGCGATACTCTCTATTCTTCTCGAGGTAGAACACCTCTTCGCCATAAGACTTGGAAATAGCCGCTTCGAGCTCAGCTGAAGTTTTGCAGGCTTCAAGAACAGCTCTGATTCCATCGAGCATCAGCATATATCCGACTCCGCATACAAGATATGTATTTGAGTGTGGATTAGGTGATCTGAGTTCAAATCTTGTTGCCATAGGATTTGCGAGATCCCTTACAAGTCCTATCAGAATAGTTCTGTTACGCGATGGAGTGGAATGATTCATTCCGAGCGATGTAACGACGCAGACCGGCGCCTCATAGCCCGGCTTGAGTCTCTGGAAAGCATCGTGTGTAGGTGCTACAAACGGATTATATATCTCATAGTTTCTGAGAATTCCCATAAGCGCACCGTAGCCGACAGGACTCATGAACTCATTTGCTCTGTCTGCAGGCTCGAAAAGGTTGATTCTTCTTCCGTCTTTAAGAAGTGCAGCTACTCCAAAGTGTGTGTGCTCACCGTTTCCCGCAACGCCTTCGATAGGCTTTGCCAGGAATGTTACCTCGAGATTGTTATACATGAAAACATCTCTGATAATGTGCTTTATCTGGCTTTCATTATCTCCGCACTGCATAGGATTCGAGTACTTCCAGTCAATCTCAAGCTGTTCCATTATGTGATCATAGGAGCCTTCTTTGTCCATCTTGGCTCTTACTCCGCCGACCTCTTTATGGCCCATCTCGATATCGAAACCGTAGCGGTCCAGAATTTCGATGGTCTGCTCAAGTGCTGTCTGTACCGGTCCTATTGTTCTCTTCCAGTACTGCTCTTTCAGTTCCTGCGAAGTGAAAAGTCTGTCTCTGTCAGCATTGTCGTTCGGTGTTTTTACCCAGAACTCAAGCTCTGTTGCATTCGTAAGGACAAGCTCCTCGATATCGTCAATGCTCTCAACCCCGCCGATATGTTCGAAAACATACGGATTATTTTCAAGCAGCGACCACAGTTCCTTTTTAAATCTTGAAGCCGTCTTTCCGAGGAAGGTTCTTGATCCCACATACTTGTCTCCGTTGTGTCTCAGATATGATGGGATTCTGAGCGTTCCTGTCGGAAGGCCAGTCGTATGGTCAATATTGCTGAAATTATATTCAACATACCAGTTGACGTCCTTGTCAGGCAGAATATCAACTCTCGCATTTGAGAGATCTGCTATTGTAGGAAGTGCAACTGACGAACCGTCAGTCTGCACTCCCTCTGCTAAAATTTTCTTTATGTCTCCGAGAAAAGTCTTTACAGGAATCTTCTCATCTGTTGTGTGATTGCCGAGGTCAACACCCGCAAGCGACACAAATTTGACTTCCGGATGCTTTTTCAAAGCCCCTTTAATCGTCTCTACATCATGCTCCTCCGGAGCAAGTGTGTAGAGCATTTTATCAAAATCGAACTTGTGCATCTCTAATCTCCATTTTTCCCTATTCTGCCAGCTTACCGAGATATCTCTCAAGCTGTGACAGATATTCTCCGTACTTCTTCCAGTCGCCGGATTTCTGTGCAGCTACTGCATTCTGATATGCCTCGTTTGCCTTCTTGATGAGCTCTGCCTGAGACATTGTGCCTGAGCTGCTTCCTGAACCTGTTGCGGATGAAGACGAATCTTCATAATCGCCGCCAAAGAGACTGCTGAGTGCTTCTGCAAATGTCGACTCATACGCAATCCTGTCGCCGTAAGCGACGATTACTCTTTTTACCTCAGGAATAGCTCCGTTAGAAGCCTCGAGGTATACCGGCTCAACATAGAGGAGCGATGTTCCGATAGGAATTACAAAGAGATCGCCTCTCTTATACTTTGAACCCGACTGGCTCCAGAGTGAGAATTCCTTTGAAATCTCAGTGTTCTGATCAATCTGAGCCTCAATCTGCATTGGTCCGTAGACAGTCTTGTTCTTAGGCATTGTGTAGACAATCATCTCACCGTAGTGATCTCCGTCATTACGAGCCATCATGACAGCTGTCATATTCTGCTTTGACTGAGGTGTGAACGGTACCATGTTGATGAATTCAGCGCTGTCTGAATCAGGCAGTTTGAATACATAGTAACTTGGCTCCATGTCCACTTCTTCTGTTCCGTATATCTGATGTGCGATATCCCAGAGGTCCTCCTTCTGATAGAAAACCTTTGTCTCGTTCATATGATACTTTGTGTATACGCTCGCCTGGATATTGAAGAGAGCGTTAGGGTATCTGATATGCTGCTGCAGACCTTCAGGCATCTTGTCGAAGTCCTTGAAGAGCTTTGGATATATCTGCTGATATGTGCTTGCAATCGGATCCTTATCGTCGATTACATAGAAATCAACGTCTCCATTGTATGCATCTACTACTACCTTGATAGAGTTTCTGATGTAGTTGGTGCTTCCGATTACACCACTGTATGGCTCTGAATATGGGTAGTATGAGCTTGTTGTGTATGCATCGAGAATCCAGTAGAGTTTACCGTCTACAACTGTCATGTATGGGTCTTCCTCGTAGTCGAGGTAAGGCATGATCTTCTCGATTCTGTCTACAACGTTTCTTGTGTAGATAATCTTTGAACCCTTTGTGATATTTCCGGATACAAGAATCTTGATACTTCCCTCGCGGAGTGTGTAAAGAAGTCTATTGAAGAAACCGAGGTTGATTCCTGCTTCTCCCTCATACTCTGAATACTGGTTCTCGCTTCCGTCAGGATAGTCGAATTCTTTCTCCTTAGTATTGACGATGATATAATCATCAGTCATCTCGCCGAAATAGATCTCAGGTCTGTCGATCTTGAGCGCTCCATTCTCAGCTTCAGGTGGAATATTTCCAACGATGACATCAGGCTGTCCGCTTGATGTTACAGCGTTAACCTGCGATACTGCAGCACCGTATCCATGTGTGTACTTGAGGTGCTTGTTAATCCAGGTATCACTGATCTTTGTCTCATCAATCTCTCTCGCAGAGAGATATGTCTGAGTCTCAAGATTGCCCAGCTTATATCTGTCGATATCTACATCATTGAAGTGATAGTACTGTCTGATACTCTGAGTCTGGTTGTAGAATGTCTCCACCGGCTCATAGTCATTGATTCTTACATTGCTTACTGTTGCCTGATTTGCAGAAATATCTCCTGAGCTCAGCGAATTGCTTGCTGAATATGGCTCTACCTTAATGTCGTCAAGGTCGTAAGCATATCTTGTGTAGGTGATATTGTTCTGGAGATATTTTGTCTCTTTATTGATTTCATCAGGGCTTACAATCAGGTTCTGCACAACGAGTGATGCTCCTGTTCCGATTGCAAATACAGCCACAATGATAACCGGGATTCTGAGGAGCTTTCTGAACTCTCTCTTTTTCATGTGAATAACAAGAGTTACAGCTCCTGCAAGTGAAAGCAGGATTGTGAGTCTGTATACCCAGAGTGTTACGTTAACATCTGTGAAGCCTGCACCATAAACCGCGCCGGTATGTGCGTGAAGCAGCTTGAACTGTCTCAGGAAGAACTCAATTGCAACCATCACATAGAAAAGAACGCCAAGAGCCATAAGCTTGCCTGAAGCAATGCTCATCAGATGCTCGAGGTTGGTGCTGTTAATGTCAAGCGTTCTGCGGCTGCTCTTCTGAGTTTTCTTAGGTGCAGCCTGGCCGAAAGGACTCTTTTTTGCCCCCTTGAAAGCCTTCTCAAATGGAGTTCCCTTGAATGGATTTGGTGTCTCTTCCTCAGTCTCTTCTTCAACCCAGTCATCCTCTACAGCTTCTTCGTCTTTTCTCTTGAAGAAATCAGGTGTTCTGACTGCAAGCAGGATTGAATAGTACATAACTGTTACAATTACCATTCCGATAATAACAATAAGTACGAGGTTATTAACCTTAGTCAGGTATTCCAGTTTGAAAATATAGAAGGATACATCTAAATTGAACAGCGGATCCTTAATATTGAAAGCTGTCGACTTCAGGAATTTCAGGCACTCAAGCCATGTATCGCTTGCGCAGAAATACGCAACCAATAAGGCAAAAACGCCGGAAAGTCCCCACGAAGTAGCATTCAGTCTCTTCGCATTAGGAATCTCATGAGACTCAATCTCTCTGAAATATCCATTCTTGAGTGTTCTGAGATAGAATCTCATCAGAAGTCCGACAACAATAAACACCGGAATTCCAATCTCGAGTTCCGTCACAAGTTTCTTCCAGAAAACGCTTGTGTATCCAAGATCTTTGAACCACAGCCAGTCAGTCAGAAAACCAACCAGTGTAACAAAGCACAGCAGAATCAGGACAACGAGCAGGATGATAAGGCTAAGGCCTTTCTTCTTCTGTCTCTTCTTCGCGCCCTTGTCCAGTTCTCTTGCAGCTTTTCTTTCTGCTCTTTTTTTGAACATAGTGTCTCCTTACTCTCATGCGAGTTTTTGTCTTTTATAAAAAATTACAGCGACAGCGTCAGGCTGCCGCTGTAGATTCGTGTGTCATTCTCTATAGCAGGAAGTCGTCATTGATAACATCCGTTGCGGAAACATAACTTGTGAGGTTCTCAACGAACGATGTCAGTTTTATTCCAATCGATGTATCTGCCGCGAAGTTCATAATCAGAATAAGTACGAGAAGAACCACAAGCAGAACAGCAATGACTACTGCGACGATAGTCAGTGCATTACCACCTGACTCCTCTTCGTCGTCATCAGCGGCAGCTGCGGCTTTCTTTGCAGCTTTCTTTGCGGCTTTCTTCTGAGCTCTGAGCTCTTTCTTGCTGAGTCCTTCAGGCTCTTCATCCTCCAGCATTACAGGAGCAGCGGCCTTTGCGGAAATCTCTGCAGCTTCCTGTACAGGCTCCTGTGTCTGTGGCTCAGGCTGCGGTGTCTGTGGAACTGCAGGCCCTGACATCTGACTTACCGGATTCTGCTGTGCAATGAACTCCTGCACCGGATCAGCTACAGGCTCCTCTTCCTTTAATGCTTCATCCACACCGAAGAAAGAGTCGAGGTCTTCTGTTGACTCTACGCCCTGAAGCTTACCGTACTCCTCATCAAGGAGTTTCTGGAATTCTTCATTCTTCTTATACAATGTATAGAACTTATCTATCTTTCTTGTAGCTTCTGCCTCTCCATCAAGCTCAAGGTCGTCACCGAAAAGATCCTTCTCGAGTTCCTCGATTGACATAGCATCAGTCTCTGCTGAAACTTCTGCCTCAGGCTCAGCAACAGGCTCTACTTCAGGTTCAGCAACGGGCTTAGCAATCGGCTCCGCTGTTTCAAAACCAAGGCTTGCAAGCTCAGCGTCAAGGTCGAAATCATCTTCCGGCTCAGCTTCAGCTGCTACTTCCTCGATTACAGGAGCTTCTTCTACTACAGGTGCAATCTCTTCGATTTCGTCAAGAACCTCTGGCTCTGGTACAACCACAACCGAATCCTCGTCCTCTTCTGCAAGATTATCAAGTTCTACTGAGAAAATGTCATCGTCATCCTCTTCAGCGGCTACTGGCTCATTAACCAGCTCCTCAATATCCGGAACTTCCTGTTTCTCTATCTCAACAGGCTCCTCTGTGCTCTCTCCCATAAGTGCAGCAAGTCTTGCCTTGAGTTCCTCAATCTCTGACTGCTTTGCCTTCAGCTCTTCCTGTACAGGGTCAACTTCAGGAACTTCCTCAAGTACGTCTGCAACCGGCTCTTCGATAACCGGTTCCTCGAAATCCGGAACTTCTGCAACAGGCTCCTCGATAACCGGTTCCTCGAAATCCAGAACTTCTGCAACAGGCTCCTCAACAACCAGCTCCTCAATATCCGGAACTTCTGCAACAGGCTCCTCTTCTACGACTGTATCTGAAATATAATCGTCGAGTGATGCGTAAAGATCCTCAAGCTCAGGTTCAGTTGAAACTTCTGTTTCTACTTCAGGTGCAACTTCCGCTGCAGCCTCTCCACCAAGGATGCCGGCGATAAGCGCTGAAAGATCCTCTTCCGGATTGTTCTCCGGCTCAGGCTCTGTTACAGGCTCTTCGATAACCTCAGCGGCAGGCTCAGCTTCCTCATATTCATACTCATCTTCAACATCCCACTCATCATCTGAGGCATAAAGATTGAGCATATCATCATTAACATCAGTGACATCATCTTCCACGCTTATGTTGGAATACTCTTCAGCCACATCCTCTTCCTTATCTTCCTCTTCGTCGAAAAGGCTGATAGGAGCTTTTTCTTCAGCTGCAAATCCGCCAGCACCAAGAATAGCCGCCAGCTCTGCGTCTATCTTGTTTGACTTCTCCTCATAAGCTTTCTCTAATGATTCTGTCTCTTCTTCTGCAGGTGTAACATACTGCTGTGGCGCCTCAACAACTACCTCTTCCGCTTTTGCACGTGATTCATTTCTAAGCTTGAGATACTCATCGAGTTCACTTCCGGCAGGAGCTTCCTCCTGTCTTCTGATGCTTTCTACAACATCATTACTGAGATCTGTATATCCTCTTGTATACTCTCTATCTTTCTCAGGCAGAATTGCTTCGCTGTATCCAAAGTCAGGCTTCTCGTCGAAAGCAGAGTAGTCAAATGAAGTATCTTCTCTTTCAGTAACCACACGAGCAGCTTCTCCTGCTGCCTTCTCTTTCTCATCGCGTTCTGCCTTGAGCAGATCGATGAAGCTCATTGTGCGTGATGGTGATGTTGAAGGTTTCTCCAGCTCGGCAAAAAGGTCATCATCAGAATAACGAGTTCCCTTTGCGGACTCCATCATTCTTGTTGTGCTGCTGACAGCCTCTTCGTCAATTCCTGTTGAATCCCATGGTGACTTGATATCCTGTGGAACAGCCTTCTTATGAGATTTCTCAATAACGTTGCTCCAGTCAAAAGCCATTGGACTGACTGGCTCTGCTGTTCTCATTGCTACAGGCTCATCATATTTAGGCATCTCAAACTCAGCCTTTGCCTCCGGCTTCTTCGGCATATCAAATCCTGCACCAGCATTAACTTTTGCTCCGCAAGCGCTACAGAATGCTGCATCCTCAGCAAGCGGCTTGCCACATTTGCTACAAAACACTATATTTCTCCCTCCAGATTTCCTGCAACCATATTCGGTCAAAGTTGTCTTTCGTTTCTTCCAATATAAATATTCATCAAACATAATACACCACTTACTATCTTTTTTCAATAATTCTGCCTATTTTTCAGTCATCAGCCCCAAACATTCAAAAATTTTTGTAATTTTTTTGATATAAACGCTTGACGCAGTCATTTATTGATGCTATTATAATTGAGCGCTACAGAAAAGCGAATATGTGCGATTAGCTCAGCTGGCAGAGCACCTGACTCTTAATCAGGGTGTCCAGGGTTCGAACCCCTGATCGCGCACCACACTGAAACCTCATCCGATGGATGAGGTTTTTCTTTTATCCCTTGCAACTACTGGGTTCCGGGCTTCATTTCAAACGCCGTCTAATTAGTCGGCTTCTAATACATTCTTGCCGGTTTTCGCAAAATGCAAGAAAACCGCGGAACACGTTCAGCAAATTTCAGGTTTTTGCATATTTCTCGCAAAATTCACTTTTTTATCCCCCTTTGTTCCGCAGTTTGAGGGATTTTAAGCAATTTTTTGCAAATCTGGCATATTTCTAAAAATTTGCTCCTTATTTCTGCGATATTTCGCCCAAATTGACTCAAAAGTTCGCAATTTACGGAACAGAAACGCCCTCCGAAATTGATTTTATGAAAAATACGTGTTTTTCGCTGAAATCGCGGAACAAAAACAATACAAGCGCAGCCAATTTGAGAAAAAGGCCGAGGCTTTCAAGATAGGCTGTGGTCCTCTGTCAAACATATACAACAAAGCCTACAATACCCCACACTATTATTTGTGAGTATTTTGTTTTATCTCTTTATTTCTGCAATTCACGATTAATACTATTAGATACTGCATTGACACCATTACAAAAATGCCTACAAATTTAATCTGATTATCGTTTGTAAAACTATCATAACAATTTAGTCCCCATATAACATAGACTATCAAACCTGCCGCAATAATACCAAGAATCTCTACTTCTTTAATTCTATTTCTTTTTTGTAATTTCTTTTGTCTTTCATATATAAAGCTTATGCTAAACGATAACAAGAAAATAGCTATGTTGCAAAACGTAAGTCCGTTAGGCCAAGGCATAATTACACCAAAAAACGCTATAACAGTTGGGATGAAAATAAATACTTCTAACATTTGTCACCTCGCTATTACTTGTTGTCAAAAAACAAACCCCGAATTTTTCTTATATCCATGTTTTGGATTATAATATCTGTCTATTGCCCATGCAATAACCCCCCAAGTTCCAGAAAAAGATACTTGCTGAACGATACACCCGTTTTGGCGGGTCATTCAAGTAAAAAGATTGGTATACTGGCAAATTTTTTCATATAACAGAAGAGTGGAGACCTCATTCCACTCTTCTGTTATATTTATTTATGTTTTGTAAATTTTTCTTTAGCTATAATGTCAAGTTCTCGAAGGAGTCCATCATTATCATCCGCATATTTTTTATAACAGTCCTCACATAATACATATGTAAATTTGTTTATTGTAATATGCCCTTCAAAATCTTTATGGGTTATAGGCTTATGGCACAAGTTGCACCTAACATTTGGAAAACCAGTACTATTAAACATAATTATTCCTCCTTCAGCAAACTAGCATTAAGATTTCTATATATATAATAATAAGCAATCTTCTTATACTTTCTGGCGGCACGTCTTTCCATAGCCGCGTTATCATTATAAAGAACAACCCTTCTAAGCTTCTCTCTAAAGTTTTTATATTGCCACGGTCTTGGCCAAAGAGCTGCTGCAGTTTCAATACCAGCTTCTATGGCTTGTCTTTTCTTTTTATTACAGTCCAAAATTTCAAGCAAAAACTTGATTCTCTCTTCTCTTACCTCAAATAATATTTCCGTTCTCGAAGATACCTTCCCGCCCATAACAGAGGTATTATCATTTCCAAGCGGTGAAGAATATAAAGTTTCATTCTCTATAGATGCCAAGTCAGCAAGTTGCCTGCTTGGTTGAGCGATACACCAGTTTTGGAGGGTCATTCAAGGATGCTGTATGCAAGGTATAGATGGTTGTTAAGCATATTGGTTTGGTTTTGTTTTATTCTTTCTTCGTAGCAATTTTCTTCTTTCGATACCAGTAATAACCACACAGGCAACTCAACACAAGATAGAAAAGCCTGCCCTCCATGTCATCCACCATAAATATACCTGCAACACAGAATATTGTTGCTATAATCATAAGCGCGCGTTTTCTCTTCTTTTTCTTTTCTGCTGCTGCCACGATAGCTTGCTTTTCCGCCTCCTTCTGCGCCTTGATTCTTTCCTGCGCTTTGCGCTCATTTTCTTTTCGTTTCTCAAAAATTGAAATGTAATCTAAATCTTCAAGGAGCTTATAAAAGCACTGTCTCGTTGCTTCTGTATCTTCAAGTGCATCATGAGCCTGAAATTTTATGCCATAATTACGGGCACAAGCCGTTAATTTGCACCATTTCCAATCACAGTGGCGATCATCCCAAACACCACGGACAGGAGCAAACTCTTGCATTACATCAAAGACAAGAGTTTTAGGTCTCAGCTGTACATCTGCAGCCTCAATAAATTTGAGATCGAATTCCACATTGTAACCTACCACAAGCTCAGCCTCATCAAATATAGTTTGAATTTCATCGTATACATCTTCAAATTTCGGTGAGTTCTTCACCATAGCTGGCGAAATGCCGTTCACTTCAGTTGCTTTTGGCCAGCTTCTTCGATGCTCTGGCTTAATATAACTTGAGAACAGTACATCTCCAAGACCGTTTACTATAGACAGTTGTATAATCTCATCTTTCCCGCCCGCATCAATGCCGGTCGTCTCCGTATCAAACACAATTGTTTTCTCAGGCATAATTGCCTTGATTTTGCTGATATCGCCTTTCTCATACCATAGATACATATATAACACCTCCGCCGAATTATTATTCTCCTATACAGTATATTATATATTAAACACAAGAATAAATCTGACCAAGAATTTATTCAACGCTACAGTCCCTGCAAGATATTTTTCTATATCTTTTTTCTATCACAATCTTTTCCACTCTTTTAGCAACAGTATAACACAGCGGAGCATTTCACACATTTAGCGCACCTTATATTTTTTGCTTTGTCGGCATTTGTAAAAGCGGACACATTGTATACCTCATTAGAAAAGAAAACTGCAGCCCCAAATTTCGAGGTTGCAGTCATTAGTCTTTGATATATTCCATTATCTCTTCTACATTACACTCCAGTATACTGCAGAGCATATTTATTGTGTGAGTATTTACGTTATTGTTTCTCTTTAAACGAGTAATTTGAGCAGGACTGATATGGTATGTATTTATTAACTTATACTGAGAAATTCCTTTCTCGTCTAACTTTTTCCACAAGCGAGTAAATATAATCATATCCCAATTAGCCTCAATTTCGTAAAGCATCGTTCTTCTTGATTGAATGTTAACCGTTTGTGGTCTATAATCATATTAACCGTATGTGGTTAACATGATTAGATTTACCAGGAGGTAATGTCAAATGAGAAAAAGCAAGGATGCAAGTTCAAAAGCAAAAAACCTATCACAAAACGCTGGTGGTTCTGGCTGCTCATTGTTCTGGTAGTTTTGAGTCTCCTTTTCGGAGGAGGTTCGGACTCCGATACGGAAGATACTCAGGATGCAACAACCTCATCTGACGTAATTGAACTCATTGCTGGGGAACTCGGCAGTTACGGAAAAACAATTACCATGAGCGAAGGAACCGATATGGAAGAAGAATTGATTGTGTACTATGTACCGAAAGGAACATACACCGTCAAGAATGTAGGTGACAAGTCAGTCCAAGTTAGCATTTATGAAGGCATCGCAAAAGACGAAAGTTCTGGATATGATGATTACACAAATGTTGGAGATGTGGCATTGATTGATGCAGGTGATTCTGCAGAAATGCATGTACCTGACGGATGGTTTATTGAAATACAAGCACCTGCTCACATCGAACTTTCTGCAAAATAAGACCTATACCCATAAGCTTGTTCGCTTAGAGATTTGAGAAAATCAATATCTAAGCAGTGCTATTTAAAAGGGAATATACAAGACCATGTATCATTATTGCACTGATACATGGTCTTTTCTTTTTTGGTTCTCATTCCTAACCCCTTAACACTGACGACAAGAATAAGACTCTACTCTCCATCGCCTTTGTTCAATCTAACAGCCAATAGGTTCAATCTTAGTTCATGCTATTGCACCAGGGTCGTAGGGTTCCCCTACAAAAGCACCCTTCTTGCTCGCAGGAGTAAGAAAGGTCTGCTTGCTAAACTTAAATAAGGAATTGAGTTGTGACATTTATGCTTAATTTTAATTGCATTTTGATCGTGCTTTTCCTAAAAATGCGCTTCATTTTCTTAAATTTTTTCATTCTTTCTTGGGAACACTAAGGGGAATCACATCCGTGGACAGCGTGTCAAAACCTCCATTTTTCAACGATTTGCCAGCAAAAACTTGTCGCTTCGAACCCCTGATCGCGCACCAACATTTAACCTCATCCGATGGATGAGGTTTTTCTTTTATCCCTTGAAATCGCTGGGTTTCTGGGTTTATCTCAAACGCCGTTTAACAAGTCGGCTTCTAATACATTCTTGCCGGTTTTCGCAAAATGCAAGAAAATTAAAGGGCAGATGCCGAAGCATCTGCCCCAAGTAATATGCTTGTTGTTTCTCTGCGAGACTGTTACATCAGTCCTTCAGGGAAGAAATATACAGTGTAAGCGCTGCAATCCGCGGTGCATGGACTGAACTTGCTTTCAACAACGCCCTTTCCCTTTATCTTTTTGATTTCATAATCTACTACTTTATCATCATCGTTAGTGTAGATAATTACCGCATCTCCAGAGAAAGCCTCTCCGTTTCCGCCACCACACTTGAATGATACTGTATTGCCAGAAACCACACTTGATTCGATTGTCAGGTTATCATAGAATTTTGCAGCTTTATCTGTAACAGCCTGTGTCTCTACATCATAATCAACCGAGTCATATCCTCCGGCATAATGATATATGTTACTAATCGAATCACCGGCAGGCAGATAAGGAATCTCAGTTACCTTAGTCTCAACAATATTCTCATCTGCATCAAGAAAGTTCACTGTAACCACTGCCGCAAAATCATCCTCCCCAGTATTGTTAACGGCCAAAACCTCTGTTCCAGGCTTTCCAGAAACACTGTCAAGTGATGATTCTACACTGAAGTTGTCGCATGATGCGAGCACAAGCGCAAAACCCATGCAAAGCATAAGTGAAACCACTACTCTTAATTTCTTCATACCATTTTCCTCGCTTTCTTTTAGTTGAGCTTACACCATTCTGGCGAGTCATTCAAGTTGAGCAAGTTTCTTGTTATCTGCCATAATTACTTATCCTTTCGGATTCCTGTTACACTGCTTGGTAAGTCATTCATAACACCGACAGGTGTCACATCAATAGATTTTCCTTTTTTTGCGGCGATTATTACACGTACTATTGCAATAAGACCTATTAAAAAGAATGCGCCCATAACAATGTATCCAAGGTAATCCGAAACAACGCCTAAGCTCTCTATGAATCTTTCTGATTTGTCCATATATATTCCTTTCTGCTAGTTCATATAGCGCATGCAGTTATCTGCTACGAATACTGCGACTTCCTGTCTCATGTTTCTTCTTGCCTTAAAGCCGAGCCCTTCACACATCTTATCTACGACAGGCTAATCGATTTTGCCTGAGAACTCGTATTCGCTGATGTGTTCTTTTGATGCTGCAGTTGAACGATACACCATTTTTTGCGGGTCATTCTATCCATAAGCCACGCCCTGCATCTATGTGTTAATTATATTTGTAAAAAAATAAATTTTGTCCAAATATTCCCCCCGAAGTCTTGGCGTCTCCCTTTTCTGTACGATGGGATGATCTACTTCTTCGGCAATTTATGCATAAAACACCCTCCCTCCCGGGTGCCCGGGAAAGAGGGTGCATATTGAATCTCTATTGAACTCATATTTATCTCACCGTCTGAAGCAATTCATTCCAGCTGTTAGATCTCGTCTTCTTCATCGTCAAAATCTTCTTCAGCAGAAGAAGTCGAGTTGTTCGTTTCATTTGCGGCCGCCTTCGCACCTTTTCTATATTTCTGTCGGAACTCCTGTATGGCTTCTTTTGGCTCGCCATCGAACACTATCTCTCCATTCTCCATCAACAGCACCCTGTCGCAAAGCCGAACAAGCGTAGTCGGAACATTTTGTGTAATCAATAATGTACATCCCTTTGCAGATGTGAGTTCCTTAATCTTTTTTAGACATTTCTCTCTGAATGCGCCATCTACAAAATATAATGGATCATCAATTATGAGAATCTCAGGCTGGAAGCAGGCTACTATTGAAAAGCCCAGTCTTGCTGCATATCCGGCGTTATACGACTTTAGCGGCATGTCGATGATATCTTCCATCTCCGCGAACTCTATTATCTCCTGTTCAAGAGACTTCAGAACATCTTTGGAAATACCAAGCGTCGTTCCTTTAATATATATATTCTTTCGACCTGATAGAGTTGGGTCAAAACCATAGGTCAGACCGGAGATATAAGTTATGTCTCCGCGTGCCACAATCGTTCCTGATGTCGGATTTGATATGCCGGCAACAAGGCGAATCAGCGACGAACGTCCACAACCCCTGTTTCCATAGAGACCGACAGTCTCCCCTCTTTTGATCTCGAAGCTGATATTATTGAGGGCACTCTTGGTATATCCCTTGTGTCTGTGCAACAGAGCACCTCTGATGCGGTCCCTGCTGTTTTTGTATACATTGTATTCCTTAGTTACATTCTTTGCTTCAATAACAGTTTTTCTCATACTTTAACCTTTTGTTCTATATTATATCAGGAAGCTCCTTTTCCAGCCTCTTATAAAGAATCATACCACCCACAGAAAACACCATCAGCACAGACATAAAACAGAGCAGCTTGGTTTTCTCTTCAAAGAACCACACTTCTCTGCAGAAGCAGTTTCTGTAACCTTCAGCTATATATGTAACAGGATTCAGTCTGAAAATCCATTTTGCCTTAACGCTTGATGCCGCCAGCTTGGAAGTGTCAAACATTATTCCGGATAGCCACATAATCATCGAATTTACAGACCTGAGAATATTAAACAGGTCCTTGCTCAGAACCGTAATACAGCCTGCAAAGAATCCCCATGCGATGGACATTATAACCATCATGAATACATAGAAAGGAAGCTGGAGCCAGTATATATTCGGAGTGCAGCCGTAACAGAGAATCAGGACTATCAGTGCCGCAATCAGCACAAGCTGCGTCCTTAGCGCTACCATTGCCGGAACCGTAGGAATCGTTGTCATCGGGAGTCTTCCCTTCGAATGCATGAACTTATACCTTCCAAAGCAGTTCGCTCCCCCGACGATGAGTGTTCGCATGTAAAACCACGAAACCATTCCGGATGCCAGCCAAATGAAGTAAGGGGTGTGTATGCCCGCGATATCCTTTGCGCTTCTAAAGCCGACACTCAGTGCAACATAGAAACCAAAAATGTAAATAGCAGGTTTCAGATATGCCCAGATTTTTCCCAGGTCAGAGCCTCTGTATGCTTTTCTCTGCTCAACTGAGGCCATCCTCCAGATTTTGACTATGTTTCGTTTATTCTCTTTTAAAACCTTAATAACTAATTTAATCAACTTATTCTCCTGTAAAACATTCTTACAAAAGTATCCGCTTTTCGCGTGAATATGTCAATATATACTATACTGATGCCTCGTTTTCCGCCTGGAATGAACCCTTGTCTGATGCCACCAGGCAGAAGTTCTCATTCTGCCACAGACTGTCGAGAGCGTCTGCTATTGAAATCAGATCCGAACTCTCTGTCTCAAGAATCTCTTTTCTAAGAGCACATCTCGTCTCGAAATTGCGGCCCTCTGCCCAGTCAAAATCCGCAAGCGTTCCAAGCTCACGTGCGCTTATCAATGGTTCTGTATCTGCGACCGCACTGATGATATAGCTCTCAGTATCACAGCCCGAAGCAAATTCTCTAAGGAAATCTCCGGTTTTTGCATATACATCATAGGTTTTTTCAGCACCCGGATCTCTGTATGACGAGAAAACAACATTGCCTGTACCGCTGAGACTGAGACTGCAGCCGTACGCACCTCCTTTTACACGAACCTCCTGCCAGAGATATTCAAGACCGATAATCTTCTGTGCGACCTTCCATCGTCCGTCAATTTTCGCTCCGACAGATTCCGCATTACCTCCTGCAACAGCATAGGAAATTCCGGCAGGGATTCTTATCATATTCTTTGCGCCGGACTTATGCTCAAAGCGCATGAGTGTATCTTTGCTCTCACCTTCAGGGAAAATCTCCGCGAATCGGCAGAGCTCTTCTTTGTCTGCTGACGGGCTCGTGATGCTGCAGATCATGCCGTCCTGTGTCAGAATCTCGCTTCGAAGCACCTCGGCCATCTTGCAAACTGCCTCATAGCCTTTGTCCGTATCAGCATTCATCTCTTTAAGCCTCAGATAGAAGGATGGTCCTGCAAGCCTGTCGCTTGCACAGCCCACTGATGTGAGGTCAGCGCAAAGCCTGCGAATTCCCATTTTGTTACCGCTCTGGATTATGCTGTCTCTGTATTCGTTCTGAATCTGCGTCATATTCTGCTCAATGTCAGCCCTGAAAGAGAAGTCCGTTCTGAATAATATTTCCTCAACAATTCTCCTTGCGTCCTGAAGCTTGTGTGTAAGAGCACTCAGGCTCACCGTAAGGCAGACCGTAGTCTCATCCGTGCTGCCGTCGCGTGCAAAAGCCTTGGTGCTGAACGCCAGCGAACCGAGGTTCATCTTTATATCCTGCATCAGAGCGAAAAGACTGCGATCTTTAGTCGGCAGATCTCCGAGGAGCTCAGTTATCAGCGAAAGTTCGGGAAGTCTGTCCGAGTATGCAGTCGGAATAGGAAAATACATATTAACATACGAAATACCATCTGTGCCGAACGGATGCTCAAGAAGAACAGCTTTGCCGCATCTGCTCTCATTCGTAGTTCTATCCTCCGGAAACAGGTCAACATCAGCCTTTGAAAGTTTCGGAATTGTCGCAAGCTGCTCAGCAGTGTCCTCTGTTCCCTGCCACTTTCTAAGAGCCTTGATATTCGCCCAGGCTTCAGACCTCTCCTCGTCTGTCCATGCTTCGACACGAGCTTTTACCCGCGCCGCTTCATCTGCCGCATCCTCCGCGCCTTTTGTTGCTGAAGGAATCATGGTGACTCTCGAATAGCTGTCCATATCCAGCAGCTCAAGCAGGATGTCTTTGTAGTAGTCAGTTCCGAGCTTGGATCTCAGGAAGTCGAAGCTTTCATTATATGTAAGATACAGTGCCGGGTCGCCTCCATAGAGATACGAATTAAGCGCCACTATATTATGCAGAAGTCCGCGCGGCTCCATGCCTTCACGCAGAGCGAACTCCATACTGTTGAGGGTCGGCTCAAGCTCCTCCGCAGAGATTCCCTCTGCAGCATAACGCTCGCGCAGCGTTTTTACCGCATCCAAAATCGCGTCGAGACGCTCCGCCTCGGTATTCTCAAAAGACATATAGATGTATGGCTGACGAATTCCGTCAAGCATCTGCACCTGCACATCCTGAGCAAGGTTCTTCTCGAGAATGGCCTGCGCAAGAGGCGCCTCATTAGAATCGGTCAGGTACTCGCAGAGCATTGAAATCGCGAAAAGCCTCTCTTTCTCATCGAAGTCAGCGATAATGCGACCGAACGCTATTCGCGTCATTTCTGCCGTCGACTCCTCCGGCGAGATAGCGTAATACGCCTCGCAGCTCTGAGGAGCAATCTCCGGCTGGCTTGCAATCTCTGCCGCTCTGCAGTCATCAGCCTGCTCAGGCATTGAAGCCTCAATCATATCCACACATCGTTCGATGTCCAGCTCTCCCTCGAGATAGAAAATCGCATTGGCAGGGCTGTAGTATCTGCGGTGACAATCAATGAACTGCTCGTATGTAAGATCCGTGATATAGCGTGGATCTCCGCCGGAAACCGCACTGTAGCAGCTGTCTGGGTAGATCATTCGCATCAGTTCGTTGTTAATCAGAGTCTCCACTGAGGTCTCTGCACCTTTCATCTCGTTAAAGACAACGCCCTTGTAGCTGTAGTCGCCATCTTCTCCGGCATCATAATACCAGCCCTCCTGGCGGAAAATGCTAGGATTACTGTATATTGACGGATGGAATACCGCGTCGAGATATACAGACATCAGATTGAAGAAATCCTTCTCGTTGCGGCTCGCAACCGGATACATGGTTTTGTCCGGAAAAGTAAGCGCATTAAGGAAGGTGTTCATCGAGCTCTTCAGCAGCTCAACGAACGGCTCTCTTACCGGGTATTTATCTGATCCGCAGAGAACCGAATGCTCCAGGATGTGGAACACGCCGGTATCGTCTGTCGGTGTTGTTCTGAATGTTACCGAGAAAAGCTTGTTCTTGTCCCCTGTTGCCATATACAGAAGCTTCGCTCCCGTCTTCTCGTGTTCGTACTCGTAGAGACAGCCCTCGAGCTCCTCGATATTCTGTGCCTGCTTTAGCACAAAACCTTTAATTCGTTCTTTGTTCATTATGTCCTCCTGATTGTATGGAAATGATACCAAACAATCGGGCAGAAATAAATGTTGTTTTAGTCATCTTCATATATGTCTCCATATGATGCTTTGATTTGTGTTGTCATCCACTCAAAAAGGTTGTCGCACTCTCGAAAACATTCGTTAGCGCGACAACCACCCCCCCAGACTGTCCGAATATCAGTAGCACTTTATTGAATTACTTCCACACTCCTGGAAACACTTTTAACTTTCTGGTAGGCTTCTTCATACGATTCACAAAGTGCCTGTCCCAATATTTCCCAAGTGTCAAGGCGCACCCCATCGAGAGATTTTGTAAATGTGCTTGAGTTAACAACATACCACATTCTTTCAACATCTTCTTCAGCTTCAATATCCATGTAGCCAATGCCTGCAATGATATTTCCTTTTTCTGTTTTACAGTACAGCCACTGATAAGGAATATATCCGGATACAAATCTATCAGCTTCAGCACTCAGTGTATTCAGTATTCCACTATTTTTAATATCGGCAGAAGTCAGTTCCTCTGCGAGCTTTTCTACTTTGACCTTCTTCTGGACTTTTACAACCTTGAGCTTGCTGTTCTCTTCGATGCTCTTGTCATATTTAGCGGTTACAGTAATCTCATCGCCGTTTGACAGTTCGCTGTCTTTATCTACCTCATATGTAACGCTCTTTATCAGTTTCTTCGCTTCTTCAGCACGCTTCTCGTTATCGATTGACTTAATCAGCTTATCCGCCTTCTTCTGGTCAACGATAATTGGATCCTTCAACTTGGCAACCTCGCTTACACCTGTAAACTCAGGCTCTGTCATTATTGATGTCAGGTCGATTTCTGTAGCTTTGAATACCTTCTGGTACATCAGAAAACCGCCACCAGCAAGAACAGCAATCGCCAGTATTACGGCTATTACAATCCTCGTTTTGCCTGTTTTTTTCTTCTGTTTTTCAGTCTCATCCAAAGCCCTTGACTTTTGTTCTTCCATAACCCCTCCTTATGGTGCAACACCTATTTCTACAAGAGTAAAGCCTTTCGATGCTATTGCCTGCCTTGCATCGGCAACGCTTGAATATGACGTTCCTATGAAATCTTCCATAGTATCCCACTTAATTCCTACAGCAGAATATGTGAAATAATTACTTGTGTATACCTTATACGCATCACCGTCGCTTACAACCGATGCAATAACGTTCCCCTTAGGCGACTTGCAGAAATAGTTCATCTCAAAATAGTCAAAAGTTTCGCTACTTCTAAGATTCTGTTCTAGCGTTTCAATTATGCCTAGTCTGCATATCTGCTCCAAAGAGAGATCTTCCGGTCTGTCAGAAAGGCCTTTTACCTTCATAACGATAACATCATTCGTTACCTTGATACCTGCCTCTTCAGCCGCAAGAGCATCATACTTCGCAGTAATTTTGACTTTATCGCCATTGCTAAAACGCTCACCATCTGCAGCAAATGTAACGTCCTCCAGAAAAGAATCCACCTTTGCAGCCCTACTCTTATTCAAAATTGACGATTCCAGTTCTTCCTTTTTATCTTTGTCTATAGCTACAGCCTCCACCTTTCCTTCACCATCAACGCCAGTGAAAACCGGCTTAGCTGCAAGCTCCGCAAAATCTACTTCTACCGGCTTGAATAAAAAGTATGCGAATACGCCTGCCGTCACAACTGCAATAGCCGCAACTATTATCACCGCAATTTTCTTTTTGCTCTTTTTCCCTACCGTCACTTCCATATCTAACCTACCTGTACTGCGACAGCAATTCAATATTGCTGCTCTCATAAGTGTTAAACCATGCAGAATTGAATTTATCCTTACTATACATTGGTTTATACCATGTAAACTGCTGGTAATAATCCTTGTACTTATCATTCTCGAAGATATATCCGTGTCTTGCATATATCTCGTTGATTGCCAGCTCTATTTCGTCTGTATCATAGTACTCAAGGACCTCTTCATCGATATATTCGCAACTGCTGTCAGGGAAAATGAAGTCCGCCCAGTACAGTGAATATGCGCTTCCACCGAGGAAAGCGAGATCTTCGCCCTCTTCCAGGCCGCTTACCTTATACTTCGTTTTGACACCTATGATTTCAAGTTTAAGCACTTCCGCGAGAGCCTCATCATATTCTGCAGTTATGCTGATTTCATCACCATTAGAAAGGTTATCAGTCTTATCAGCCGTATACGTAATTGACTCAAGGAAGTTCTTAACTTCAACTTTTCTATCTTCATTTTTAATCTCAGAAAGAGCGTCCTTCTCCGCTTGAGGATCCAGTTTAATATCATCTTCAATATTTGCGAAGCCGTCATATCCCTCAACCTTCGGCTCATCCATCATCTTACCAAGATTGAGTTCTGTTGACTGATTTGCTCTGATATACATGAAAATTCCAACACCTGCAGCGATTACAAGAATAACAACCAGTCCAATCATCAGTCCTTTTCTGCTCTTCTTCTCTGCAGCCTTAGAAGGCTTCTCTTTCTTTGGTTTCTTTGCCCTTGATTTTTCGCTCTTTACACACTCAGATTCCTTAGGTGCTTTCTTCTGCACCCTCTTCTTTTCTTCTGCCTTTGATTTTTTCTCTACAGCTTCACCATTTACTGCGGTTCCGCAGAATGGGCAAAAATCGTTTTCTGCCTCGAAGGTCTTTCCGCAAGAAGCGCAGACTATTTCTTCTGCTGCGCTGCCACAGTATGGGCAGAACCTGTTGCCTGACTCATATTCTTTACCGCATTCTTTACAAATCATAATTGCTTCTCCTGACTACTGCTTTGCACCGCATTTTCCGCAGAAACTTGCACCCTCTGGAAGCACAGCTCCGCACTTTACGCATACGTTCCGCTTCTGTTCTTCTTTAGCAAGTTCCTCTTTCGGCGAGTCATAAGCTTCTGCTTCAGCATCTTCAATTTCGTCAGTTGCATCTATTTCATCAACTTCAGTTTCATAAATCTGTCTATACATTTCTATGAGGCTGCTGCGATAGTATGGCCCAACCCAGATGAGAGCAATACCGAGCGTAACAAGAACAAGTATTAACCAGCCGATGAAGCTGAGATCGAATATAAAGAGCTTCAGTCTGTAACCCTTTGTCGTTTCGATACTTTTCTTTAAAGCTTGAAGTGCACTTAATTCAGGATTTCTATAGAGGATGTACATAGCCGGAGCAAGTGAATATTTAATGATTACGCACAGCACAAATGCCGCTACATCTATAATGAAGATAAATCCAGTAAGTATCCCTGCGCCAGTTCCACTTCCTGAAAAAAGCCCGGCTTTCATGGACGCTACAGTTACACCAACGGCAGCTACGCCTACAGAAGTTGTAATAATCCAGAATACAATCACCGGAAGCAGCACCGCCGCTATGCAAAGCAGCTCAAGAAGCACGGAATCTCCCCAGCAGGTATGAAAACCTGCCGCCATATCTCTCCAACCTGTTTTTCTGCCTGTTCTCACTCTGTCATAAATAGTAATAGCGCCGAACTTTGCCGGTCCGACCACCAGAACTGCTCCAAGCAGGAGAACAAGTAATCCGCCCGCTGCTGTAAATGTTCCTTCCAGCAATGAAGCCAATAGCAGGATCCCCCATTGTTCTTTCAACAATTCTTTAGTTTGCTGTTTGATATAAGATCTATTCATATAACCCCTCCTTATGATTCCTATACCGAAACGGGATATTTATAATATACCTATTTGGTATTCTATTTTCAAGGAGAATACCGATATGCGCTTAAAACAGCTACGCGAGCAACGCAATCTTACTCAATTGCGTCTGGCGATGGATCTGGGAATGAGCCAGAATACCATCAGCCGGTATGAAACGGGCACGAGAGAAGCAGATTACGCCACGCTTATCAAGATTGCCGATTATTTTGATGTGTCGATTGACTTTCTGCTTGGGCGTACAGATATTCCATATATGTTAGATAATACAAACGACTAATATTCAGGCCTCCACGTTACATAACAGATTTGGGGGTTTTTATTTCTGCAAAAATCAGGCTTATAAGACAAAAATCACAAAAGCACGGTCGTAAGGCCGTGCTTTTTAGCTTGATTATATGCTCTTTACTTATAATATCCGTCGAAAATCTTTCTCTTCCTGTACTCCAGATTCACGTATTTGAGCACTCTTCTGTAGTAGATCGGGTTGGTGATTCCTCCGGCAATTCCGACAACAGGGAAGCTCTGGATGAACTTTGTAACCAGCATGTCTGTCGCAAAAGCGTCTGCTGTCTTCTCAATCTGATCCTCAACATCTTCTGCAGTCGGAATCACACTGAGCGTGCTCACCATTTCCATCTCAATCTCGTGGTTCTTCTCGTCAAAAGCCTCACCTGAAAGCATCGCCGCCTCGAGCAGCTTGAGAATGAACATTCTTTCTTCAAGTGATTCATATTCGTAGCCGAAAGACGCAGCTTCCTCATATACGCCCTTGAGGAGCATTCCCGTCCAGAAAACGATGTCCGGGATTCCAATTCCAAGCGAACCGAGTGCCACGCCCTCTGCCGTCGTCAGCAGTCCGTTGACAGAATTGCGAAAAACAGAGCTTTTCTTCATCGCTGTGTAAAGCGAGTCTTTGACATCTTCAGTCATTCCGTACTTAGTTCCCGTGTCGAAAGACAGGCGTCCTATCAGGTCAGTTCCTTTGTTAAAAACCGTGCGAAAAGCCACGCCGAATCCCTTCTTCAGCGCTGCTGCTGCCTTTTCCGGAATGCGATCTTCAAGCGCTTTTTTCCAGTCGACATTCTCACGATTATGCGCAGCCTTGCGGAATCTCTCCTCCGCCCTGCGAATGCGCTTCAGTTCTTTTATTGCATGTCTGTCCATATGCGATACCCTCAGTGATGCTAGTAGTTATATCTATTTTTGTATTCTATCAGGCTGTGCAAAAGCCGCCGTGATCCTCATGTCGCAATTATATCACAGTGGGACGGAGTTAAATAATGTCGCTTGTGCAGCAAGCATCACCAATCCGCCGCAGGCTTTTACACCGCGCGCATCGCAATCCTGAACCAGTTTTGTGCGGAGCGGATTGTATATAAGGTCAGCGAGCCCCTCGAGTTGAGGGAAATCGTCTATATCAATGACGCTTTTACCGGCATTCGGATACATTCCAACCGGCGTTGTATTGATAATAATCTGTGCGTCTGAATGGCGACCGATATTCTCATAGTTTTCGGGACCGCTTCTGGAGATCACAACCACTTCTCCTGCGCCAAGGTCGGCCAGCGCCTTGCGCACTGTACCCGATACTCCGCCCGCGCCGAGCACCAGCACTTTCCGCCCTGCCACTTCGATGCCCTCTCCTCTGAGCATGCAGGTAAAACCATAATAGTCTGTGTTGTCGCCAACCAACTTTCCTTCGTCATCGCGATAGATCATATTGACGCTGCCGGTTTCTGCCGCGATATCTGTCAGCCTGTCACAGAACGGAATAACATCGCGTTTGTACGGAATCGTAACATTGATGCACTTGAAGGAAGCATTCCTAAGGTAATCAGCAAGCTCCTCCGGCTCTTTTTCAATCAGAGCATAATCGTAGCCGCCCAGCATTTTGTGAATCGCCGGCGAAAAACTGTGCGAAAGAGTACGGCCGAGCAGACCGTATTCGAGATCTTCATCCTGAGAATCGCCGCGCGACGATTCAGCCCCAAGCTCCTTCTGGCAGTTCCTGCTCTGAGCCATAATCTCTTTCAGGATTGCAGCCAGATATTCACTTTTGCCTTCAGAAGTCTCGCTCATCAGCGCTTCAATTTTCTCGGCTTCGCGCTGAGCATCCAGCACCGGCAGCCCTCTTTCCTTCTTATAAGCGCCGATGGCCGACGAAAGCTCAAAACGTTCCTCGAGGAGCGCCACGATTTCCCTATCTATTCTATCTATCTGTTTTCTGTAGTCTTTTAATTCCACATTATTCTCCATTTATAAGGTTATAGATTGCGATTGCCGCTGCCGCTTCAACAACAGGAACCGCGCGCGGAAGTATGCACGGATCGTGTCTTCCCTGAACCGCAAGTTTTGCCGGCTGCATTGTCGCAAGATCTACGCTGTCCTGCTCAAGTGCAATCGACGGAGTCGGTTTGAATCGCAGCTTAAATTCAATCGGCATGCCTGTCGTGATTCCGCCAAGTACTCCTCCGCAGTTGTTGGTCGCAGTGCGAACAGTTCCGTCCTCCACGGTAAAAGCATCGTTGTTCCCGGAACCAAAGTCCTTCGTCTCGCCGAACTCAATTCCTTTTACTGCCGGGATTGCAAACATCATACGTGCAAGCTCCGCCTCAACGCCTTCGAAGAGAGCATCGCCCACACCAGCTTGCACCCCGGTGATGACACACTCAACCTCTCCGCCGACAGAGTCGCCACGCGCCTTCGCATCTGCGATTATATTTTTCATCTGCTCTCCGGCGGAAGGCGATACAACCGGGAAATCTTCGCCAATGCAAGATCCGCCTGCAAGCTTATCATCTTCAACATCAAGAATCCTGCTGATGTGAGCTCTGACCTCGATACCGGAAGCCGCAAGCATCTGTCTGCAGATTCCTCCGACAATACAGAGCGGCGCAGTCATTCTGCCCGACCACTTGCCGCCGCCCGACGGAATACTTCCGTACTTAAGCCAGGCACCGTAATCCGCATGACCCGGTCTTGGCACTGTGCGCACATTCGCGTAATCCTCAGGCTTTCTATCCTTGTTGCGAATCACAGACTCAAGAGGCTCACCGTCCGTAACTCCATCAGTCAGTCCGCTCAGGAACTCCGGCACATCAGCCTCCATGCGCGCAGTCGACCACTCGCTGCCGCCCGGCGCTCTTCGCGCAAGGAAAGCAGCAAGCTCCTCCATATCAACCCGGAAACCGGCCTGAAGCCCTTCAGCCACAACGCCTATGCAGTCCGCGTGCGACTCGCCGTATATTCTGATTTTCAGCTTATTCTTGTCCATCATTTTCCAGATATTCTATCTTTCCGCCAAGCATCTCGTAGTCTTCGAAGAAGCCCGGATACGATTTTCTAACTGCTTCAGCTCCGTGTATCAGCACTTCGCCTTCACAAAGTGCCGCCGCAACTGCCGCTGCCATAACGATTCTGTGGTCGTTAAAACTATCGATTTCTCCGCCTTGCAGGTGTACAGTTCCACGCACAGTAATTGTTCTTTCGTCAGATTCTATTATTCCTCCGAGACTTCTTAACATCGAAACAACAGCTTCAACCCTGTCACTTTCCTTAAATCTCAGCCTCTCAATACTGGTAAGTCTGACCGTCGAGCCCTCAGAAAGCGATGTCGCCCATACGCAGATTGCCGGCACGAGATCCGGAATATCTCCCGCATCGATTACAACTTCTGTCGCAGTTCCGCAAAGCTCAGCAAGCGCGGACTCATCTGCTAATCTGACTATTGATTCAATCGCCATGTCTCCCTGAACCGAATCGGGTTTGAGTCCTGTGCACTCAACACCTCCACCGACCAGCTCATTAAGCACCACCCATAAGGCGGCATTCGACCAGTCACCTTCAATCTCAGGGAAATCTGCAAGAGCGTATTTCTGTCCGCCGCGAACAGCAAATTCTGTACACCCTGCGGACTGAGTTTCTTCTATATATATTCCGGAAGCTTCGAGAACCGCAAGCGTCATGTCGATGTACGGTCTGGACTGAAGCCTTCCCTCAACACGAACAATGCTGTCACCATCCAGCATCGGCAGTGCCATAAGCAGACCCGTAACATACTGGCTTGATACATTTCCCGGCAGTCTGTACTCCCCGGGTTCAAGCTTTCCCGAAATTTGTACAGGGTTACTTCCTTCAGCTGACATCGAGCAGCCATGCTCAGTCAGCATATCCCTCAGAATCTTCAAAGGTCTCTCAGCCAGTCGACCCTGACATTCAAAATCAGCATCTACACCGAGAGCTCCTGCTACAGGCAGGAGAAAACGCAGCGTCGAACCGCTTTCTCCCGGCCGAAGTATCGCTCTCTCAGCTGTATCCCCGGAAGCACAGGCAAGAAGTCCCGCAAGGCAGTTCCTTGTCGCATCAATATCCTGCGAAAGCATTTTCGCCTTGTCCCCGATATCTATTCCCGAAAGAGCCGCCGCAATCAGCCATCTGTGCGCCATCGACTTGGATGGTATCGCCCGCACCGTTCCCGCTGCAGCAGCTTTAACAATTCTAACGTCCATCCTTCATCGCCCCGATAATATCTTCTATTCTCATTCTCTCAATTCTGCATCTTCCGAGCGCTTCCGGCATTACGAAGTCCACCATATCTCCGCTCGCCTTCTTGTCGAGCTTCATATACTTCTCGAGTTCGGCAGGATCACCCAGCCAGCACACAGAAAGAGTTCCGTATTTGCCAAGAGCCGCCGCCAGCGCCTCTTTAGTACCCGCCTGAAGACAGCCACAGCCTTCTGCGGTATCGCAGGCCATAAGCATTCCAAGCGCAACCGCCTCACCGTGAAGCATCTCGTAAGAAGAAGCCTGCTCGAGTGCATGTCCGAAGGTATGTCCGAAATTCAGAAGCTTACGCTTTCCGGTATCCTTCTCATCTTCGCCCACTATATCTGCCTTGATTCTTACGCACTCCGCAATCAGGTCATCCGCCGGTCCGTCCAGCATTTCAAGAATTGCCGGATTTGCAATCATTGCATATTTAATAACCTCAGCGAAGCCGCTGTTTCTCTCTCTTTCGCTCAGAGTATCCATCATTTCGCAGTCGCAGATAACAAGACCCGGCTGGTAAAAAGCTCCCGCCAGGTTTTTGCCCGCAGGTATATCTACAGCGGTCTTGCCGCCGACACTTGAATCGACCGCCGCAAGCAGCGTAGTTGGAATCTGCACATATGGTACACCTCTCATATATACCGACGCCGCAAAGCCGGCAATATCTCCAATCACTCCGCCGCCAAGCGCAGCTATCACATCACTGCGCGACAAGCCGGCCTCCGCCGCTGCACTCACAAGCTGAGCCAGAGTCTCGAAGTTCTTGCTTGACTCACCTGCCGGAATAACAAATGAGTGCACCTCATAGCCGGCAGCCGCAAAACTCGCGGATACCTTTTCAAGATACAACGCTGCGACATTGCTGTCCGAAACAATAAGAAGCCTTGCACCTCCAACAGCATCTCTGACCATGGAACCACAGGCTTCAATTATTCCCTTATCTATAATTACATCGTACTCATCCGATGTGTTTATGTGAATTCTATGCATATCTACTCCCGAAAAGTATTCTTGAGATAAGTCTATCTGAATATATACCTTTCTACAAGCCCCGATTACTTCTTCTGCAAAAAACAATACAACATCCACTATCGAATGTTGTATTGCTGCATAACTATTTATTATTGTTCATAAGTTCTCTGATAGTGTCTCCGAGAATCTTTACGCCTTTCTCTATCTGCTCGTTGGAGCTGTTTGAATAGTTGATGCGCATCGTTCTGACATTTCTATCATACTCATAGAAAGGATCGCCCGCAAGTGCAACCACACCTTTCTCGATAGCTCTGAATTGAACATCTACGCCTTTTAAGCCTTCCGGAAGAGTTACCCAGAGGAACATTCCTCCTTCAGGTCTTGTAAAATCAACTCCTTCCGGCAGATACTTCTCCATCGCTTCAATCATTTTCTCGACCTTGCCGCGATAGAGTTCTCTTCCTGCTTTAATCTGCTCATCAAGATCATTGTCCTCGAGGTACTGATTGATAATCATCTGATCGAGGATACTTGTATGCAGATCCATTGACGACTTGTATATCTCGAATTTCTCTATAAGCGCCTTGTTCTTTGTGGCAACCCAGCCTACTCTCATTCCCGGAGCAACAACTTTGGAAAATGTTCCTGTAAGGCAGGTCTGCTCAGGAAGGAAGTACGCCATGCTGTGTCCGGCCTTTCCTGAGAATCTGATTTCTCCATAAGGATTATCCTCGAGAATCACAACATCTGTGTCCTTGAGAATCTCAGCCATCTTCTCCCTTGTTTCCTCAGAATAGGTAAGTCCCGTAGGATTCTGGAAATTAGGGATGATATACATGCACTTCGGATTGTTATTTGCGACAACCTCTGCAAGCTGCTCAGTATCCATACCCGTCTCAAGCAGATCAACCGTATGAATCTTAGGCTGATAGTGATGGAAAACCTGAAGCGCAGCCAGATAACTTGGGTTCTCTACAATCATCTCATCGCCCTTATCGAGCATGATTCCTGAGAACATATCGATAGCCTGCTGAGATCCTGTTGTGATGATTATTTCATCAGCGGTAAAATCAAGACCCATGGTCTTTGAGTATCTCGCTGCAATTCTCTCTCTTAAAGGTCTATAGCCCGCCGCAGCGTTATACTGAAGAGCTCTGAATCCGACACTGTCAAAGACCTTGTTCGCCGCTTCTTTTACCTTATCTGTCGGAAACGACTCCGGATTAGGAAGTCCTCCCGCAAAAGAGATGAGGCTTGGATCTGCCGCCGACTTAAGAATGATGTCGAGGAACTCTCCCTGAAAATCATACTGGCTCACTCTTTCCGCATATTTGACAGTCATTATTTTTCCCCTTTCTTTTCTGACGCCAGATAGTCCACGAACTGTCTTGCTGCGCGGCATGATGCACCGCCATGTCTGATATCCCATGCATCAGCCTGTCTGAACAGTTCTGCATCGTCCATATCGATTCCCGCTTTTAACGCAAGAACCCTTACAACTTCGTGATATTCCATTCTGTCCGGCGACGGATAGTATATCTGAACGCCGAAACGGCTCGACAGCGAAGTCTTCTCCTCTATCGTATCCGAACGATGAATTTCTTCTATGTGCTGCATATCATTTCTGTCCGCAAAAGTCTCTTTGATAAGATGTCTTCTGTTGGATGTCGCATAAATCAGCACATTATCCGGCTTTATCTCTAAACCCCCTTCAATTACCGCCTTAAGATATTTGTACTCAATCTCAAAATCCTCGAAAGAAAGATCATCTATGAAAAGCACAAATCTGTAGTTGCGGGTTTTGACTCTCTTCAGCACTTCGCTGATGCACCTGAACTGGTGCTTGTGTATCTCTATTACTCGAAGCCCGCGGTCACTGTATTCATTAATCAGAGCCTTCACGCTCGTCGACTTGCCGGCTCCGCTGTCGCCGTAGAGCAGCACGTTGTTGGCAGGCCTTCCCTCGATAAAAGCTTCTGTATTGCGTATCAGCTCCCTCTTCTGCGATTCGTATCCGACCATGTCGCTGAAGCTGACTTTCTCAGTTGCGCGTATAGGCTTGAACTCGAAGGACTGTCCGTTCTCTACAATACGAAATGCATCGGTAAAAGCAAAATCTCCTATGCCGCGCATCTCATAGTGTGCATCGAAGATTGCCTTGAACTCTTCATCAGTGCTCGCCCCTGCGAGCTTTTCGCGAATCTCACAAATGATGCTGCCTGACATTCCTGCATATTCAGATGCTTCGCCTGCATTATCAAAATCGAGCACAGATGCAATGACGCTCGCCCCCGCGGCGTATTTTAACTCGCTGAAATCGTATGCCATCAGCCTGCGCAGAATTGCAAAATCTGACAGCGCGAGCTTCGAGAATGAATCTTCTTTTGCCGCTGTTCTCTCTCTTGATAAGGTATAGGCATTCTCGTCCGTAAGAACATAATGAATAATGTAGTTCTGCCAGAGATTACCGTCGATTCCGATTGAGGAACTCAGCGAAATCAGTCTGCTGACTGCCGATAAAACGGCTGCCCCGAGGTCTTTTGCCTCTCCCTCGAGGCTCCGCTCTTCAGCTTCTATAATCTCTCGTATTATGCTGTCGCTCTCCGGTCTGAAGAATAACAGTCTGTTGACTTCTTCTTTAAGCATAATTTCTCCCGTCTGATACTATGGCTGCAGTATCGCACCCTTGTCTGCAGATGAAACCATCTTTGCGTATCTTGCAAGATATCCCGTCTTGATGCGAGGCTCCGGGCATACCCAGGCCGCTCTTCTTTTCTCAAGTTCTTCATCAGATACCTTGAGTTCTATGCTGCACTCAGGAATGTTGATTGAGATGATGTCACCTTCTTCAACAAGTCCGATATTGCCGCCGGATGCAGCCTCAGGGCTGACATGTCCGATTGACGCTCCTCTTGTTGCACCTGAGAATCTTCCGTCTGTGATGAGAGCAACGCTTTCATCGAGACCCATTCCGGCAATAGCTGAAGTAGGATTAAGCATCTCTCTCATTCCCGGACCGCCCTTAGGACCCTCGTAGCGAATTACCACTACATCACCAGGATTGATCTTCTTAGCGTAGATTGCTTCAATCGCCTCGTCCTCGCTGTCGAACACTCTTGCCGGGCCTTCGTGCACCATCATTCCGGGTGCTACTGCTGACTGCTTTACAACGCAGCCGTCCACAGCAAGGTTACCCTTAAGCACTGCGATTCCGCCTGTTGCTGAGTATGGCTTGTCGATAGGTCTGATAATCTCCTCGTCTGTGTTCTCTACTCCATCGAGATTCTCTGCTACTGTCTTGCCGCTTGCAGTCATTACATCTGTATTCAGAAGGTTCTTCTTTGTAAGCTCCTTCATAACCGCATATACTCCGCCGGCAAGTTCGAGATCCTCCATAAAAGTATCTCCAGCCGGTGCCAGGTGGCAGAGGTTAGGTGTTCTTCTGCTGATCTCGTTTGACTTGTCGAGATCAATCTCTATGCCGGCCTCATGTGCGATTGCAGGGAGGTGAAGCATTGTATTTGTTGAACATCCGAGTGCCATATCTACTGTCTCTGCATTCATAAATGCAGCTTCAGTCATAATGTCTCTTGGCTTGATATCCTTCCCAACGAGCTCCATAATCTTCATGCCTGTATGCTTGGCAAGTCTGATTCTTGCTGAATGAACTGCAGGAATTGTTCCGTTGCCTCTGAGAGCCATTCCGATAGCCTCAGTCAGGCAGTTCATTGAGTTAGCTGTGTACATACCAGAGCAGCTTCCGCATGTTGGGCAGGCGTTCTCTGTATAATCTGCTACTCCCGCCTCGTCGAGTGTTCCTGCCTTGTATGCTCCTACTGCCTCGAACATATGACTCAGGCAGGTTCTTCTTCCGTCCTTCAGACGGCCTGCGAGCATTGGTCCGCCGGAGCAGAAAATCGCAGGGATGTTCAGACGGGCTGCTGCCATCAGCAGGCCCGGTACGTTCTTGTCACAGTTAGGAACCATTACGAGTCCGTCGAACTGGTGAGCCATTACCATCGACTCTGTTGAATCGGCGATGAGGTCTCTAGTTACCAGAGAGTACTTCATTCCTGTATGGCCCATAGCAATTCCGTCGCAGACTGCAATCGCAGGGAACATTACAGGGGTGCCTCCGGCAGCACGAACACCTGCTTTTACCGCTTCAGTAATCTTGTCGAGGTTCATATGGCCGGGAACGATTTCGTTGTACGAGCTTACGATTCCGATAAGCGGACGCTCAAGTTCCTCATCTGTATAACCGAGTGCATACAGCAGACTTCTGTTCGGAGTACGCTCGACTCCTTTTTTGATAACATCGGATTTCATAATTTCTCCTTATCTGATATTAGTTGGAAGCGTTATCGAGTCCTGCATCGCCGCTCTGTGTGTCCTTCCAGAGCATGTTGTTTCTGAGCTCCTCGCCGACCACTTCCATCTGATGCTTAGAAAGGTTGTGTCTCTTTGAATTGAAGAATGTTCTTCCGTTCTTGTTCTCTGCAATCCATCTGCCGGCAAAGGTTCCGTCCTGGATATCTGCGAGAACCTTTCTCATATTGGCCTTGATCTCATCGTGAGGGAGTACTCTTGGTCCTGATACATACTCACCGAACTCAGCTGTATCTGAGATTGAGTAGTTCATAGCTGCAACTCCGCCCTTGTTGATGAGGTCGATGATTAGCTTCATCTCGTGAATGCACTCGAAGTATGCATTCTCAGGCTGATATCCTGCTTCAACGAGTACCTCGAAACCGCACTGCATGAGGTCAACAACTCCGCCACAGAGTACTGTCTGCTCTCCGAAGAGGTCTGTCTCTGTCTCCTCGTACATTGTTGTCTCCATAACACCTGCTCTTGCTCCTCCGATTCCGGCGATGTAGGCGAGTGCGATGTCCATGCACTTTCCTGTTGCATCCTGCTCACATGCTACGAGGCAAGGAACGCCTTTTCCGGCTACATACTGTGAACGAACTGTATGTCCCGGTCCCTTAGGAGCTGCCATGAAAACATCCACGTCAGCTACCGGCCGAATCTGCTGGTATCTGATGTTGAATCCGTGTGCGAATGCGACTGCGGCTCCTGACTTCAGATTGTCTGCTACGGACTCTTTGTAGATATCTGCTGCTCTCTCATCATTAACGAGCATCATTACGATATCTGCCTTTGCTGTTGCCTCTGCAACTGTGTATACTTCAAATCCGTCCTTTACTGCCTTGTCCCAGCTTTTGCCCGGACGAAGACCCATGATTACAGTGCATCCTGAATCTCTCAGGTTCATAGCATGCGCATGTCCCTGCGAACCGTAACCGATGATAGCTATTGTCTTTCCATTCAGTACGTTCAGGTCACAATCTTTCTCATAATACATTCTTGCCATAGTCGAATTCTCCCTTCTCCTTTGTATCCTCATCAATTGTATTGATTCCTCTCTCGAGGGCTACAATACCGGTTCTTACAAGTTCCATTATTGTGCAGTGTTCGAGCAGATTCTCGATAGCTGCATTCTTCTCAGCGTCACCGACAACCGCCAGTGTAATGGATGTCATCGATACATCAATAACTGAAGCTCTGAAAATGTTTGCAATCTGCATTACCTCGCTTCTCTCCATGGTATCTGCTGTTGCAACCTTGATAAGAAGCAGCTCTCTTTTGATCGCATTTTCTTTTTCAATCAGCTTTACTGAATGTACCGGCACCAGTTTTCTGAGCTGGTTGCAGGTGAACTCTGCTTTCTCTTGTGTTGTCTTAAGCTCAATTGTCATTCTCGATATTGCAGGATCGTGTGTCTGTCCTACTGCAAGCGACTCTATATTATGTCCTTTTCTCGAGAACATTCTCGATACCTGTGACAGTACACCGGCCTCATTGTCTACCAGGACGGATATTGTGTGAACAGTTTCTTTATTCATTTCTTTCCTCCTTAGTCTACGATGAAATTAGTAATTGCGCTTCCGCCGGCTACCATCGGTCTTACAAGCTCGCACTTGTCTATAGGACACTCAATGACTGCACTCTTGCCGCTGTCGAGCGCTTTCTGCAGCGCTTCCTCAAGCTCGGCTTTTGTTGTGCATCTTGCTCCCATGATGCCAAATGCATCAGCCAGTTTGACGAAATCGGGGCCTCTGTCCATATCTGTCTGAGAGAATCTCTCATCATACATCAGTGTCTGCCACTGTCTTACCATTCCGAGTACACTGTTATTGAATACAACGGTTATTACCGGAATGTCGTATTTCTGCTCTGTACAGAGCTCTGCAAAATTCATTCTGAAGCTTCCGTCTCCAGTGATGTGGCATACACACTGGTCCGGATTGCCCACCTTTGCACCGATAGCTGCGCCAAGGCCGAATCCCATAGCACCGAATCCGCCTGATGTGAGCAGCTGACCGGGATAGGTGAAATGCAGATGCTGTATTGCCCACATCTGATGCTGTCCTACATCTGTTGCTACGATAGTCTTCTCAGGGAGTATCTTTGCGATTGCCTCTGTTATCTGCTTTGGTGTCAGAGTCTCTCCGCCCTCGTCATACTCCTGTTCCTTAGGGAACTGCATTACATAGTCTTTCCAAGGAGTGTGGTCCTGCTGAGTGAGCTTCTTATTGGCGATTTCGAGAACTCTTTTTGCATCGCCTATGATGTGGTGGTGAGTTTTGACATTCTTATCAATCTCTGAACGGTCAATGTCTATATGTACAATCTTTGCATTCTTTGCAAATTTGTTTACATCGAGGGTTACTCTCTCGTTGAATCTGCAGCCTACTGAAATCAGGAGATCGCAGGCATCAATTGCTCTATTGGAAGCCTGTGATCCATGCATTCCGATCATATTTGTTGAAAGCGGGTTGGATCCGTCGAAGCCTCCCGCACCCATGATTGTGATGGCTACAGGGGAATCTGCTTTTTCCACGAACTCGAGGAACTCCGCCTGAGCTCTGCTTCTTACAACTCCGCCTCCGCAGATTACCATTGGCTTCTCTGACTCGTTGATCATCTCAATCAGCTTGTCGATATCACCTTCCGGCTCATGCGGCTTGAGGTTGTGAGTAGGTCTGTTCTTAAGAGTTGCGAGCTTTCCTGACTCGTAGTGCTTCTCGAGTGGAACCGGTGTGAACTCTGTCTCCTGTGCGCTTATATTTGTGAGCATATCTATGACTACAGGGCCCGGACGACCGCATCTTGCCATTGCAAAAGCAGCTCTGACGGTACTTGCAATCTCGTTAACATCCTTAACGAGGTAGTTGCACTTAGTAATCGGCATCGTAACACCTATCGTGTCGCATTCCTGGAATGAATCTTTTCCGATAAAAGCCTCTCCTACGTTACATGTAATGAATACAACAGGTGATGAATCCATAAATGCTGTCGCGATTCCTGTTGTGAGATTAGTTGCTCCCGGACCCGAGGTTGCGATACATACACCGACTTTTCCGGTGCTTCTTGCATATCCGTCGGCAGCGTGGGATGCACCCTGCTCGTGGGCTGTCAGAATGTGTTTGATCTTATCTGAGTACTTGTACAGTGAATCATACAGATTGATTACTGTACCGCCCGGATATCCGAAGACTGTATCTACTCCCTGTTCCAGCAGACATTCCATTAATATGTCTGAACCCTTAAGTTTCATTTGTCTTCACCTTTTCCCTCTAAAAATTTCTGCAATAACTTATGTCTATATGTTTTTAATAATGGTCTCTGTCATCTGGCTGCAGCTGAGTGCCTTTTGAAAAACCCTTCAATATTAAAAGCCGTGTGCTTTACGTTAAAAGTCACACGGCTGATAATCGTTTCTATTACGCAAGTGCGCAGGCTAATCAATTATTCGCAGTTCTTTGCATGACTTTTAACGCTATCATCGGAATAATAATTAAACCGAGAATAGCGCTGATAATCATACTGCCAATTACTGCGTTTGAACTTGCGAACATGATTACTCCTTCTGTTGATATCTGTCACTGTCATTCTATATTGAAATCAGTGCTTTGTCAACAACTCTGGGCGCTATTTTTGTGTATTTATACAAATTATTTGTTTAACAAATTTTCCATTTTGTTAAAAAGGATATATTTCTGAGCTTATAATCTCCCGCCATTCTTCATCCTGTTCAATCTGTCTGGCCATAAGATCAACAAACTCCTGGAAGAACCCATTGGATCTGAATTCTTTTCGTGCAACAACACCCAGCTTCCTGCATCTGTCACCAGCCATACGGATGAGCTGCGGTCTCTTACAGCCTTCCTTATCCATATTGCTTTCAGCGATAAGCAGAGCAGGAATCATACTCAGGCCATATCCTTCGCCAACAACATGTAATACTATTTCCGTACTTACTCTATCAGGCAGGCGGTTTACCTGAACACCCTCTGCTTCAAGATAAGCAACTGAGTTTCTGTCTTCGCCATAATCTGCTACGAAGAATTTGTGATTCCGGAAGCAGTTAATATCCATTGGGACATCAACTTCCATTCCCGGCATTGCTGCACCGAAATAAGGATCTGCAGTGAGCTGCTTCCAGTAGAGATTCTCGTATGAAATGACGCTCTCAGTGAGGCCGATATCAAGAGAACCGTTCTCAATACCTCTTTTGATTTCATACGGGTCCGCAATTACCACATCCAGATATATATCTTCGTGTAATCTCTTAAGTTCAAACAGCACCGGCGAGATCCAGCGCTTTGACATACTGTCAATAGCTGCTATGTGAAGTGTTCTCTGTGACAGATTGCGTCTTGCACTTACAGCTGCTTCGAATCCGTCATATGTGTTGATTACACGCTGGAATTCCGGCATAAGTGCTCTTCCCGCCTCTGTCAGCTTTACTCCGTTATAGTTTCTTTCTATCAGCTGCAGCTGGAGTTCTTCTTCCATCTTGTTGATTATGTAAGCTACACCAGCTTGCGTATATCCCAGGGATTCAGCCGCCTTGCTCAAGCTTCCTGCATCTGCAACCGCAAGGAGCAGTCTCATCTTACTTATATCCATTTATATTTCCCCCATTAGGCTGAAAGTGTTTCTTTTACCTTATTATAATTTCTTCCTTTTCACGAGTCAAACACAAGGGTATATTATGTAATAACAAGTACGAAATATGAACAAACAATTACGTAAGGTATGCATCGCGCTTCGTTGCGTATAGCATTTACCTATATATAACCCCCCAAAGCAAAAGAGGTGCGAAAGCACCTCTTTTGCTATATTAAATCAGATTATCTTAGATATAACAAACTTTAATAGCTCTATTAAGCTTTTTCTTCAGTATCCTCAGCCTTTGCAGCTTCGATCTTAGCAAGCTCTTCTTCTTCAAGAATTCGATATGCAACCTTTCCTACCAGAGTCTTTGGGAGCTCATCTCTGAATTCAATGTCGTAAGGCATTGCGTATTTTGCAATATTCTTTTTCGCATACTGCATGAGAGTTTCTTTTGTCTCTTCGTTCTGAGGAACACCCTCTGCAGGCATAATGAATACTTTTACCTTCTCCATCTTGTAATCATCAGGCACTCCGATTGCACAGCTCATGTGAACAAGCTCGTGCGCATCGAAAATATTCTCTATCTGTGCAGGATAGATATTATATCCTGATGAAATAATCATTCTCTTTGCTCTTCCGCGGAAGTGGATGAATCCTTCAGAATCCATAATTCCAAGATCACCAGTATGTACCCAGGTAAGTCCGTCTGAATGAGTTCTCAGTGTTGCCGCAGTTTCCTCCGGCATATCGAGGTAACCTGCCATCGCGGTAGGACCGGTAAGTACAATCTCGCCCTCTTCGCCGTAAGGCAGAACCTCATCAGTGCCCGGCTTTACAATCTTATAGTATGTATCAGGGAAAGGAACTCCAATACTTCCCTCTTTGAATTTGAGAGCAGGAGTAAGGCAAGATGCAGTTACGCACTCTGTTGTTCCATATCCCTCTCTAATCTGGATTGATGCCTTGTGGTCATAGAGGAATTTGTCGAACTTCTTCTTAAGTTCAACAGAGAGTGAATCTCCACCTGAGAAAACGCCCTTGAGACATGCGAGATTTGCTTTTTCCATTGAAGGAAGTCTCAGCAGTGCCTCGTAAAGTGTAGGAACGCCTGCGATGAAATTGCACTGATACTTGGTGATAAGCTTCGCATAGCTCTTCGCTGTAAATCTAGGAACGAGAATACATCTTCCACCCTGTGAGAGCATAGTGTGGATGCATACGCCAAGACCGAATCCGTGGAAAAGCGGCATAGCCGCGAGCATTTTATCTCCCGGACGGAACATAGGGTTCGCTGCGATAACCTGTTCACTGAGTGCATTGAAGTTCAGATTGGTAAGAACAATTCCCTTTGTTGTTCCTGTAGTACCTCCTGAATAGAGAATTGCAGCGGGATCTTCAGGCTTTCTCTTAACCTTGTAGTCCCAGCAGCAGGCTTTTCCAATTTTCATAAACTGAGGCCACTGGATAACAGGTGCATCTGCTGGAATCTTCGCATTCTTTCTTCCGTCTGTCAGCATATATCCTGCTTTGATAGGTCTGCTGAGCTCGTCCTTGATTCTTGCGATGATTACATTTACAACTTTAGTATTTGTTCTTACTGCTTCTATCTTATTGTAGAACTGGTCAAGGGTTACAACGGTAACACTGTTCGACATATTGAGATAATTCTCGATTTCTTTCTCTGCTGAAAGCGGATGAACCATATTCGCAACAGCGCCGACGAGGTTGATGGCGTAGAGCATATATATTGCCTGCGGACAGTTAGGCATGGCAATTGTGACTCTGTCGTCCTCTCTTATACCTATAGTCTTGAGAGATCTCGCACACGCTTCTATATTCTCAACCAGCTTCTTGTATGTTGTAGACTTGCCCATAAAGTCAAAAGCGATGTTGTTAGGATACTTCTTTGCAATCGCCTCAACCATCTCAAAAGCAGTACCGTTAAAGTATTCCAGCTGCAGCGGATTATCTCCAACTGAGCCTTTCCACGGCATATCCACACCTTCCGGAATTGGAAATACAATTCTGCCGTTTTCGTTAATAATCTTTTCCATTATATTGGTTCCCCTCACCATATGTTTGTATCTTTAATTAACTTTTTACATTATAACATTTATGACAAAGCTTTTGAATGTACATATTTAGACCGTAAGAATTGTATATGCTTTCTTGATTGAACGGCCATTCTGTTATACGATATAGGCAGGCTCTGCGCTTGCAGACAAATACTGTTATATTACACGAAAGAGGTTATTATGTTATTAGTAGATAAAAGTATCACTGAATTTACTGAAGTTCTTGCTTCTTCCGCACCAGTTCCAGGCGGCGGCGGTGCTTCCGCGCTCATCGGCGCAATCGGAATCGGTCTCGGCGACATGGTTGGAGAGCTTACAACAGGCAAAAAGAAATACGCTGATGTTGAAGAAGACATTCAGCGTCTCATGGCTAAGTCACAGGAGCTTCGTGTTAAGTTCCTCGAGCTCATCGACGGAGATGCAGAGGCTTTCGCTCCACTCGCAAAGGCTTACAGCATTCCTAAGGATGATCCTCAGAGAGATGAGATTATGGAGGGCGCACTCAGAGTAGGCTGCTCAGTTCCTATGGATATCATGAGAACATGTGCAGAGGCTCTCGATGTTGTTGCAGAGTTCGCTGCAAAGGGCTCAAAGCTCGCTATCTCTGACGCAGGATGCGCAGCTGTTGCATGCAAGGGCGCAATGCAGGCAGCATCACTCAATGTTTTTATCAACACAAAGTCAATGAAGGACAGAGAGTATGCTGACGCACTAAACAAAGAAGCTAACGATATGCTTGCAAAGTACGAGCCAATGGCTGACGAAATCTACCAGCTCGTTAAAGACAAGTTCAATCAGTAGAATATAAGGGAGAAATATACAATGGCAGAAATTTTAAAAGGCGCTCCTGTTACAGCTGCTCTCAACGAGAGAATGATTGCTGATGTTGAGGAGCTCAGAGCAAATGGCGTTGATCCAACACTCTGCATTTTCAGAGTAGGCGAGAGACCTGATGACCTTTCATATGAGAGAGGCGCAATGAAGAGATGTGAGAAGATTGGCGTTACTGTTAAGAACGTTGTTCTTCCTGCAGATGTAGACCAGGATACTTTTGATGCTACACTTACAGAGCTCAACGAGGATCCTTCAATCCACGGCATCCTCATGTTCAGACCTCTTCCTAAGCAGCTCGATAACGAGAAGGCTCGTCAGATGCTGAACCCTGCTAAGGACGTAGACGGCTGCACAGACGGCTCACTCGCAGGTGTTTTCACTAACACAAAGGTAGGCTTCCCTCCTTGCACAGCACAGGCTGCTATGGAGATTCTGAAGTTCTATGATGTTCCTCTTCGCGGCAAGACTGCTGCTGTTATCGGAAGATCACTCGTAGTTGGTCGTCCTGTTTCAATGATGCTTATGCACGAGAACGCAACAGTTACTACATGTCACACAAAGACACCTGATTCAGCTGCTGTTGCAAGCAAAGCTGACATCCTCATCGCTGCATCAGGACAGCTCCACTCAATCAGCCCTGACTACACAAACCCTGATCAGGTTATCATTGATGTTGGTATCAACTGGGATGAGGCAAAGGGCGGAATTTCCGGAGACGTAGACTTCGACGCTGTAGAGCCATGCTGCAAAGCACTCACACCTGTTCCTGGCGGAGTCGGCACTGTAACAACAAGCGTTCTTGTATCACACGTTGTTGAGGCAGCAAAAAGACAGTAAACAGTCTTGATTTTCTTAGAAAGATATAATAGAATTCACTATCATCAATATTAGGCAAACCTGTCGAAAGGCAGGGACGCAAAGTTTAAGCATCTAAGCATTAATATGTATGATTGGCTGACTGCATTTTACGGGGCAACTCGAAGAATGCAGTCTTTTCTTTTATATCAATAGTTATATAGAGGATTACCTCTTTTAATTTGACAACGCAGAAAAAGCACAGCCGTTTGGCTGTGCTTTTTCTTTATCATACTTTGTCGATAATCTGAGGTCTACTTAAGAGGCTCTCCAGTCAGCATCTCATAAGCCTGCAGATACTTCTCGATAGTCTTGTCCACGATTTCCTGTGGAAGTGTCCAGTCGTTGTCCGGATTTGCCTTGAGCCAGTCTCTTGCAAACTGCTTGTCGAATGATGGCTGGCTGTGACCAGGTTCGTAGGTATCAGCCGGCCAGAATCTTGAGCTGTCCGGTGTGAGCATCTCATCACCAATAACAATATTGCCCTCTTCATCAAGTCCGAACTCAAACTTTGTATCCGCTATAATGATGCCCTTGCTGAGAGCATAATCTGCACACTTCTTGTACAGAGCAATTGTCTTTTCCTTGAGTGCTGTCGCATACTCCTCACCTTTTCCCGGATAGAGTTTCTCGAGGTGCTCAATGCTCTGCTCGAAGCTGATATTCTCATCATGATCGCCGATTTCAGCCTTTGTAGAAGGTGTGTATATTGGCTCAGGAAGCTTGTCTGATTCCTTGAGACCTTCTGGAAGCTTGATTCCGCACACCTCCCCGGTCTTCTGGTAGCTTGCCCATCCTGAACCTGTGATATAACCTCTAACGATGCACTCTACAGGAAGCATCTCTAGCTTGCGGCACATCATACTATTGCCGTCATACTGCGGCTGTCTGAAGAACTCAGGCATGTCATTCACGTCTACTGATACCATGTGATTAGGGAGAATGTCCTTAGTGTAATCGAACCAGAACTTCGAAATCTGTGTAAGCACAGTTCCCTTCTTTGTCACCTGATTGTTAAGAATTACGTCAAAACAGCTGATACGGTCTGTTGCGACGAGAATCAGTGTGTCCCCATTGTCGTAAATCTCTCTAACTTTACCTTCCTTAATCGGTTTCATTTCTTACTCCTTTTCCCCTTTTATAATGCAGTAACAAATATTTCAAGTCCTATTCCGATCAGAATAATTCCCCCCAGAACAGAAGCTTTACCGGCAAGATAAGTACCGGCTTTTTTACCAATGGCGAGTCCGCCAATGCAGATTACGAAAGTAACTGCAGCGATAATTGCTGCCGCCGCAAAAGCGAGTCCCTCGTTGTATTCAGATATGGTAAAACCGACGGACAGTGCATCAATAGATGTCGCTACGCCCTGCACCATCAGCTCTCTGAGGGACAGTCTGCTGCTTCTCGCGTCGTCCCCATCGTCACCGCCGCGAATTCCCTCGATGAGCATTTTACCTCCGATATATGAAAGCAGCGCCAGTGCAATCCACGGAATGAACTTCTCGAATGCGCGAAAACGCTCGACCATAGTGTGTACGCAGAACCATCCAATCAGCGGCATGACCGCCTGGAAAACCGCATAGGTACCGGCTATTACGCACATCCTCTTCTGCTTCATCTCCGGTTCGCCAAGGCCATTGGCCAGCGATACCGAAAAGGCATCCATGGCAAGTCCTACACCGAGCAGTATGCTGTTGAATATAAACAATAATGACATTCTCTATCCTTCAAGTGATTTCTCGAGATCTTCTATTGCAGCGAGCAGCTTCGGAAAGTCTTTCTCCATCGGCAGTCTGATTCTCGCTGAGCTTGCATCGAGGCTTGCAAAATCTGCACCTGATACGGCAAGCACACCCCTCTTATATAATTCTTTTTTGACATCCACACTAGTGTCATCGGCGTACAGAAGCACCAGAGAGCAGGTAGGCAGAGTCTCTCCGATATGAAGATTCTTTCCGACAACCTTCGCCATCTGTTCCTTCATTCTGGCAAAAGCTTTTTTGTGCTCCTCTATCTCCTCGCCGTTCCTGAGTGCAGCCGCCGCGAGCTCCCTTGCGAGCTCTCCGACATTGTACGGATTACACATCTTATCCATATATCTGACAAAGGTTTTGTTGGAAATTATGTATCCCGCTCTAAGTCCTGCGAGGCCGAAGCCCTTAGACATCGTTCTGATTACGATAAGGTTCGGATAGCTCTTGAACAGCTTTACGGCGGAGTTATCCTTATCCATAAAATCGCCGTATGCTTCGTCAACAATCACTATTATTCCGAACTCTGCAGCTTTTGCCACAATCCTCTCAATCTCGTCAACAGACACCGCCTGGCCTGTCGGGTTGTTCGGATTATCTATATATATATAGTTGTATTTGAAATCGATCAGACCGGTAAACTCATCGATATTCAGCTTGTAATTATTCTCTTTTCTGAGATAGACAGGATCATACTTGATGCCCTGCATCTGCGCATTCTCATAGTAATCTGCGAACTGAGGACATACGCCGAGAACAACTGCATCATGCGTGTCGAACATATTGTTGATAATATAGATTGCATTGATGCTTCCGTCCGCGAGAATTACATTGCCTTTCTCTACATCGATGACATCTTCCCAGTATTCTCTGATTGCCTCAAAAAACGCCTGACTGTGCGGATATGGACCAAGTCTTGATACGTCAAATTCTCTAAGAGCATCTCTGACTGCACGAGGGAAACCATAAGGATTGCAGCCCTCGAAACAATCTACTCCGTTCTCCGGCAGATCGATGTGATCCGATGCATAGCTTACCTTCTCCTTTGCAAGGAGTGTCGGTTTGATCGACATTTTGACTTCTTTCATTGTAACCTCCTTTCAGACTTGTAACTGCCTATCAGAAGAGCCCCGCAGTCTTCAGTGCGAAAAGCCATAGCGGCAGTGTGAAGCACGATACTATCGTCGAGAAAACAACTGCATTGCCTGCGATATTTCCGTTGCCGCCCATCGATGATGCCATTGCGAAAGATGCAAGTGCCGTCGGTGTTGCAAGCATGAGCACTACAGCGATGAGTTCTACTCCGGTAAAACCGAGTGCTATCGCTCCTGCAATTCCAAAAGCCGGAACAATCAGCAGTTTGCCCGTTACACATATCGCAACGCGCTTTCTTTCTTCCTTAATTCCTTCCAGATTGAGCGATGCACCAAGCAGGATCATTGCTATTGGAGTCGTCGAATCTGACAGCGCAACTACTGGCTGCATTACAATCTCAGGCACCTTGATGCCGAAAGCCATAACGACGAGAGCCGCAATCGCTCCATCAATAAGCGGGTTCGTAAGAACGCCTTTTATCATCTTAAGTGCATTCGGCTTGCCACCACGGAATCTCTCGAAAAGTATAACCGAAATAACATTGTATGCAGGTGCCGCGAAAAGCAGTACGACCGCAACTGCTGTTACATTGCCTTTTCCAAAAAGATTAATACCGATAGGCAGTCCCATCAGCACAATATTGCTTCGGTATATGGCCTGAATCATTGAGCTTCGATTCTGATCCACAGGCTCGATACGACATATCAGCACCCAGGTTATCAGAAGAACCAGCGCAAGATACACCATACAGTAGCCGACCAGCAGCCAGTTCATATTCTGACCGATATTCTTTCCGTACAGATTATCGAACATGAGGAACGGATACAGAGCAATGAAGGTCATATGAGTGAACTTCTTGACATCCTCCGGCTTTGCCACGTTGAACACTTTAAGCAGGATGCCGACCAGCAGATATGTAGCGGATGGAATTACCGCATTTACACAAATAATAAAATTCTGAAGCATATTCTTTAGTATAACACAAGGAGCTGTCGCACTAACGAATAAATTTCGTTAGCGCAACAGCTCACCTGTTTTGTCTTTGTACCAGATAATATCCCGGCCATTTTCTAGAGGTTTGCAAGCACCTCTGCAGCAAACTCTGCACATGTTCCTCCGTCAGCAAGGCCGGTCATCTTAGCTCCGAGTTTCTCATCAGCTGCTGCAACCGCCTTCTCGAGCCTGTCGCCTTTCTCCACGCAGCCGATGTGTCTCAGAAGCATTACCGCAGCAGTCATAAGACTTGCCGGGTTAGCTCTGTCACCGATGCCCTCTTCCATCATTCTCGGAGCACTTCCGTGGATAGCTTCGAAAATTGCATAGTCGCTTCCAATGTTGGCGCTTCCTGCGGTTCCTACACCGCCCTGAATCTGCGCCGCCTCATCAGTGATGATATCTCCATACAGATTAGGAAGCACGAAAACCTCGAAACCTGATCTGATATCTGTGTTCACAAGATTTGCAGCCATGATATCAACAAACCATGTATCAACCTCAATTTCCGGATAGTCCTTTGCAACCTCAAGGCAGATTCCCTGGAAATCTCCGTCAGTCTTCTTCATGATATTTGCTTTTGTGACAACTGAAACTCTCTTCTTGCCGTTGTTTTTTGCAAAATCAAAGGCCGCTTTTGCGATACGCTTACTTCCTTCTGCGGTTGTAACCTTGAAGTCCATAGAAAGAGTGTCGCCCAGCCTGATGCCCCTGCTTCCAAGTGCATACTCACCCTCTGTATTCTCTCTGAAGAAAGTCCAGTCAATTCCCTCTTCAGGAAGTGCAACCGGTCTTACGTTCGCGTAGAGGTCAAAATGCTTACGCAGATATACGTTCGCACTCTCGAGGTTCTTGCCGCCCATTGCAGCGTTCGGTGTGGTTGTTGGACCCTTCAGCAGAACGTCACATGCTTCCATCTCCGCCAGGACCTCTGCAGGCACAGTCTCACCCTTAGCAAGTCTGTTCTCAATAGTGAATCCGTCGATATCCTTGAATTCAATCTTGCCCTCCGCAAGTTCGTCAGCAAGAAGAGTCTCGAGAACTGCTTTTGTGCGCTCCATAATAACAGGACCGATGCCGTCACCTGACGCCAGACCAATTATGGTTTTACCGGAAGCCTCTGACGAAGCTCTTTCCGAACGCTTTGCAATTCTGTTATTTCTCTCATACTGCTCGATGAGCATAGCCTCTAGCGACTCTTTGGCCTGCTCGATATCTCTGATTATTTCCTTAGGATAGTCTTTCATTATCTTTCCTCTTATTATTTTGCTGCTGTGTATTTCAGGAGTCCGCCTGCAAGGAGCATTGCCTTCTGTCTGTCAGCAAGCTCTGCCTTGAGTGGAATCTCTACGCCATCTGCATCGAGAATGATGCGGCCAGCTTCAAGTCCTGCATGTACATCTTTGAGCACAATTTTTGCACCCTGTGGAATCTTGTCGTAGTCATCCGGATTCTCGAAAACAAGAAGTCGGAGGCCAAGCGGTCTTAGGAAGACAAACCAAATG
>JAZUII010000050.1:0-7226 GCA_045642105.1 Anaerovoracaceae bacterium
CCGACCATACTGATGTAAGCTTTGATTTTCGGTTCGGTGCCGCTGGGCCTTATCACCACGCTGCAGTCTTTTTCAAGAAGGAACTTCATTACATCTGAAGGCGGAAGTCCGTTCATGCCTTTCGAATAGTCCAGAGTCTTAATAACCTTAGTTCTCTCATCGGATTTGAGAGCCTCAATTGTACGGATAACAATCTGTGACTGCTCATCTCCCGCATATACGATTGTTGGATTCAGCTTGTATTCCTTGATGGTATCCTTTACTTCATCAATGTCTACCTTCTCACCCATTTCAATCTGCATCATTGTACCGCCGGTGAAATCGATTCCGTAGTTGAATCCCTTGAATCCTGCAAAGAGAATTCCAAGGCAGATTACTGCGATACTGATACCATAGAATAACTTTCTATTATCAATGAATTTGAGATGCTTTTTCCATGAAATCTTTGCAGTTCCGTCTTCGGACATTCCGAAATTACGCATTGTTGAGAACTTTCTGCTGTCAGCAATGCAGTTGACAAATACCTGAGTAACAAATACTGCAGTGATAATACTGCATACAGTACCAATCATGAGAGTAAGAGCAAATCCCTTAACGGATGATGTTCCAATCAGATAAAGTACAATAGCAGCGATAAGAGTTGTTGTCTGAGCGTCCATTACTGTAGTGAGAGCTGAACGGAATCCCATATCAACTGCAACTCTGATTGATTTGCCCTTTGAAATCTCATCTCTGATTCTTGTGAAGATGATTACATTGGAGTCTACAGCCATACCAACCGAAAGAATGATTCCGGCGATACCAGGCAGTGTAAGAACTGAACCGAATGCAGCCATAAGCCAGAGAATCATCTGAACGTACAGAAGAAGTGCTATGTCCGCAATAAGTCCGAGAACTCCGTACACAATTACCATAATAATCATTACAACGAGAAGTCCGATTGCTCCGGCTTTAACGCTCTTTGCCAGAGAATCTGCTCCGATTGTAGCAGTCTCAACTGATGAATTAACTTCAGTCAGTGTTGCTGGAAGTGCGCCGCCTCTGATGAGAGCTGAAAGACCTGAAGCCTCATCCTGAGGGAATCCGCCCTGTCCTCTGTAAATCTCACAGCTTGTGCTGTTAATCTTCTGCTGTACAGTAGGCGCTGAGACTACTTCATCATCGAGCATGATTACTATTGACTTTGGATCTACAAGCTGACCGTTCTCATCCTTGAGTTTAGCTGTTACTGCACCGGAAGCAGCCTTTTCTGTTCCTGCTGCAAAAAGATCAGCGCCTTCAGCAGTAAAATCCATGGTTATCTTATATCCGCCGTGATCTGAGTCTGTTGCTATGTTTGCGTCCTTAACGTTATCACCTGTCATAACTTCTGTTCCATCAGCAAGAAGGAAACGAAGCTGTGCTGTACGTCCTATCTGCTTGATAGCAGTTTCAGCATCCTTTACACCAGGCATCTCAACTCTCAGACGATTATCGCCTTCAATTGAAACTGTAGCTTCTGAAACTCCCATAGCATTAACACGGTTCTCAAGAACTGTCTTAGTCTGTTCCATTACAGCTGCTTTATCTGTTCCAGTTTCCTGTGTGTCTGCTTCAAGCAGAACATATACTCCGCCATTGATATCTAGACCGAATTTCATCTCGTCATAAATATTTCCGACTTTTTCACCGATGCCGAAAATCGATATCAGCCATGCCGCTATTGTAATAATACAAATAAGCACAGCAGCTATGATTCTTTTGTTGTTTTTCATGAAATAAATTCCTCTCAAATTCTTTAAAAATGCATAGTACTACATCAAATAACAATCCTAATAATTCTACACGAAATCCCTTGAAATTTCAACAAAAAAGCGACGCTTTCGCGTCGCTTGTCAAACTATTTAAATAGTGTCAACTGCTTTAATTCTCAGTCTCTTCAACTACTGTCTCAGCAGCCTCTTCAGTCTTCTTTGTAAGCTTCTTTGGAGTTACTTTCTTGTCTCTTGAAACCTTGTTCTCTACTTCAGGCTCAACAGTAGCAGCCTTCTCAGTCTTCGCTGCCTTTGCAGGCTCGTCACTCTTCTTCTGAACTGAACCGATAGCAGTCTTAACAAACTCAATCTTTACTCTCTCGCCGGCTGTAGCAACTACAACAGTCTTCTCGGTGATCTTTGTAATCTTACCGATTACACCACCGATTGTCATAACTTCATCGCCAACTTTGAGAGATTCTCTCATTGCTTTATCTTCCTTGTCTTTCTTTCTCTGTGGACGAATCATCATGAAATAAATGAGTCCAATGAAGAATACAAGTAATAACATATTCATAGCGCCTGCGTTCATTTGATTATCCTCCTGTTATTCTATAACTGGTGCCGGTGATGGGGGTCGAACCCATACGGTATTTCTACCACGGGATTTTGAATCCCGCGCGTCTGCCAATTCCACCACACCGGCTTATTTGACAGAATATCGACACCATTTTTTATAAAAAAAAATGGTGTGGATGGAGGGACTCGATCCCTCACGGTCTCCCACATGGCCCTCAACCATGCGCGTCTGCCATTCCGCCACATCCACACGTCGCTTGATTATTATATGAAAAATTCATAAGCTTTGTCAAGCACTTTATTAATTTATTATAAACTTTTTTGAAAACTATCTAATTCCATATTTCTCAAGAAGTTTATCAATCTGAGGAAATAATTCCTCAAGACCTTTGTTATTATAAATGACTTCGTCAGCAATTGCAAGTTTTATTTTGTCATCCAGCTGTTTTTTTATAATTAATTGTACATCTCCCTCTGAAAGACCGTCTCTCTTCATCACTCTCTGGATTTTAATATCCATAGGCGCACTTACAAGCCAGCATGAATCATACTGATCCTGACGTCCCTGTTCAAAAAGTAAAGGTATCTCAAAGAACAGCACCGGAAGTCCTTCAGCTTCTGACTGCTCTGTTATCTGTCTAATATCTTCAATTACAACTTTAGTAGTTCCCTCTTCCAGAATCTGCATAGCTTCACTGTCTCTGTAGACAAGCTCGCGAATTGCAGCTCTATCCATGCTGCCGTCCGGAAGAATATATTCATCACCGAAATGTTCACGAATATATGGTATGGCTTTACCACCGGAAGCAGTAATTTCCCTGGCCATTCTGTCTGCATATATCAGTCTGTATCCTTCTTTCTCCAGGTATGAACATACTGTAGACTTTCCGGAGCCTATACCACCTGTTATTGCAATCTTAAGCATTCTTATCCCCTGTTCTACTTTAAATCGTACCAGCATTCGGCCGAATGAATATCCACTGTAAGCTCAACTGCAAAATCTGCTGCTGATTTCATGCAGTTCTCAAGAAGTGCAGTTACTTCATCTTTCTCTGCTGCAGGTCCTTCTATGATAAGTTCATCATGGATCTGAAGAATCAGCTTTGATTCATAACCGCCGTCACGCAGTGCCTCATGTACTTTATTCATTGCAATCTTGATTATATCAGCAGCGGTTCCCTGAATAGGTGTATTCATAGCAAGTCTCTTAGCAAGTTCTTTCTCCATGAATTTACGAGACTCAAATTCCGGAATCTGTCTTATTCTGCCAAAGTATGTCTTTACTTCTCTGTTTGTCTCACCTTCTGCAATCATATTATCGAGATATGCTTTTACAGCAGCATGCTTATCGAAGTAATCATCAATATATTTAAGAGCTTCTTTTCTGCTGATTCCAAGACTTTCACTGAGACCATGTCCACTCATTCCGTATACCACACCGAAATTAACAGCTTTTGCACGTGTTCTGTCGAGCGCAGTAACTTCGTCGTAAGGAATATCGAATACCTTCGACGCTGTTGTTCTGTGTATGTCTTTTCCCTCGTTAAAAGCATTTATAAGTGTATCGTCGCCGCTAAGCGCTGCGAGTACACGAAGTTCAATCTGAGAGTAGTCGGCGCCAGTAAAAATATTGTTTGCATCATTAACGATGAAGGCTTTTCTTATCATTCTGCCGTAGTCATCTCTGATTGGAATATTCTGGAGATTAGGCTCAGTGCAGCTCAATCTTCCTGTAGCAGCAACAGTCTGCATGAAGTGCGGATGAACCTTTCCATCTGCAGCGATAAGCGCAGAAAGTCCCTCAACATAAGTGCTGCTTAGTTTAGTAAGCTTTCTGTATTCAAGGACATTGGACACAATTGAATAATCCGGAGCAAGCTTATCAAGAATATCAGCAGCTGTAGAATAATTACCCGACTTACTCTTTGCCTTAGGATAGTCGATTCCAAGATCATCAAAGAGAACAGTTCCTAGCTGCTTTGGTGAATTGATATTGAATTCCTTTCCGGATTCTTCGTAGATCAGCTTTTCGAGTTCATCAACACGACCCGCAATCTCAGTTCCTATATTTCTGAGCACCTCAACATCAGCATGGATTCCCTCTTTCTCCATTGAAGCAATTGTAGTTACAAGTGGCATCTCACACTCTGCGAAAAGCTTAAGGAGTCCTGCTTCAGTCATTACTTCCTGCTGCTTCAGAGCAATCTGATATATATATCCAAGTCTTCTGAGAACCATATCCGCCGAAGACTCTGCAAGTGAAGCTGCTTCTTTCTCGCCGTAATAAGCCTCTTCTTCTTCCGTGCAGATGTATGAAAGATACTTAAGGAGCATCTTTCCGATTGAATATTTGCTCTGATTTGGATAGATAAGATATTCTGCAATCTTGACATCATGTGCAAAAACAAGTTCTTTCTCGCATATCGCCTCTGCCGAATAAGCCATTGCTTTAGCATCATAGGCAATTAACTCAATCGACATATCACAGAGCTGCGAAAGAACGGACTCCTGCTCGAAGAAAGTGATGTCTTTTAGCGCGAAAAGATTCTGCTCAGGCAGATAAATTGCGATGCCGTCAACTGCCGGCATATCAAGGTGGTTGTTGTCGTTAAAGAGTTCTATAACTACTTTCTCGCCTTCTGAGCAGGCAGCAAGAGCTTCATTATAGCTGACAGTTCTGACCGCTGTGGCATCAAAAGGATTCTCGCTTTCCTGAACGGGCGCAGAATATCCTACTGAGCTTTGGATTCTCTTGATAAAAGAATTAAATTCAAGCTCCTTATAGACATCAATGAGCTTTGCGGTGTCCGGCTCTGTGAACTCAAGATCGCAGAAATCGTACTCTACAGGCGCAGAAGTGTTGATAGTTGCAAGCCATTTAGACAGCTTAGCCGACTCGATATTCTCACGCACGTTTTCACCGAGTTTTCCCTTAATCTCATCTGCGTGTTCAACAACTGCTTCAAGACTGCCGTACTGCTCAAGCAGAGCAATACCTTTTTTCTCGCCAACACCCGGAATTCCCGGAATGTTGTCGGATTTATCTCCCATCAGTCCCTTGAGATCGATAAACTGTTTTGGAGTGAGCCTGTAACGCTCTTTCATTTTATCTATGTCGTAGAGATCAAACTCAGACATACCCTTCTTGTTAATCAGGACATTGGTATTCTCATCAACAAGCTGAAGCTCATCCTTATCTCCGGAAATTACAAGTGTTCTGACTCCTCTCGAGCTGGCATCTGCTGCAATAGTGCCTATAATATCGTCCGCCTCATATCCCGGCATTGAAAAGACAGCAATATTCATTGCTTCAAGCACTTTGTACATATATGGAATCTCAGAAAGAAGTTCAATCGGTGTCTGCTGTCTGCCTGCTTTGTATTCGCTGTATTCCTTGTGTCTGAATGTAGGCTCTTTGCGGTCGAAAGCTACAGCCATATAGTCAGGTTCGTAATCAGCGATGATTTTGGTCAGCATATTGATAAAAGCATATATTCCCTGTGTGTGAATTCCGCTTGAAGTCACCATTGGTCGCATAGCGAAATATGCTCTGAATAGCAGACTGTTTCCGTCGATAAGAATAAGTTTGTCCATCTTAATGTCCTTTGTTGTTGAAGTATTTCTATAAAGAAAAATCCCGAGGTACCGTCAAGCTGATAATTGACGCCCTATCGATTGGATAAGGGTGGGTACTTCCGCGGATGGATGTCTGAAGTCCGTTCGGAGACGGCTGTTCATCTTTCCTGTCGTCAGGAATCCCGTTCAGAAAGTGTAGGTTCAATTATGAATACTTTAACGAATATCTCAGGAATATATTCTTGATAATTATTGCATATTACTCTTCGTCCAGATCGCAGTTGAAGTGAACCTTCTGCACGTCATCATTATCCTCAAGAGTATTGATGAGTTTGATTAATGACTTCATTGCAGCAGGATCTGTAACATTTGCATCCATTGAAGCGATATACTCTACTTCAGCTTCAGCAATTTCAAGACCTGATTCCTTTACTGCATCTACAACTTCTCCAAGTGCAGCTGGATCTGAAAGAATCTCGAAGTGATCATCATGAGAAATCATATCCTCAGCGCCGGCATCTAGAGCGATCATCATAATCTCATCCTCATCCATACCGTCTTCCTTCTCGATGAGCACAACGCCCTTTCTTGAGAACATATATGAAACGCAGCCAGGAGTACCCAGGTTGCCTCCGTTCTTGTCAAATGTTGATCTTACGAAAGATGTTGTTCTGTTGTTATTATCTGTAAGGCACTCGACGATGATAGCAACACCTGATGGACCGTATCCCTCAAATGTCTTATTCTCGTATGACTCACCACCGAGCTCTCCTGTACCCTTCTTGATAGCTCTGTTGATGTTGTCATTAGGCATTCCGATTGCCTTAGCCTTATCAATTGCAAGTCTCAGCGAAGGATTGAAACCTGGATCTCCACCATCCTTTGCTGCTACGATAATCTGTCTTGCGTACTTAGTGAACATTGCAGCACGCTTTGAATCCTGTGCTGACTTTCTGCCTGCGATTGTTCCATGTCTACCCAATGGTAGCACCTCCTTTAAAATATATTGCTTAAATATTTTACTTATCAATTATAAACTCATAACATTTCATTTACAAGTTTATGAAGTATCGGCTTATAAAATAAATTATGGGCAAACCATAAGCCGGGTTCTGTATTAGACGATCATCCATCTAGCATCGCAATTGCTCACGACGTCAAGCGACTTACCTGTCGGGGCGGAGACGGGCAGCCTCCATAATGCCCACTCAGTCTTGCTCCGGATGGGGTTTACACGGCCAGCATGTCTCCATGCTGCCGGTGAGCTCTTACCTCACCATTTCAACCTTACCACGGCATTACCCGTTTCGGCGGAATGTTTCTGTTGCACTTTCCCTA
>JAZUII010000051.1:0-3609 GCA_045642105.1 Anaerovoracaceae bacterium
ACAGTTTTTAAAAAGACTTTTACGCGGAATAGGGCGCCTGGTTCATGGGAGCGCTATGAGGAGAAGTGGATGACACAGATATCGATTTTTGAACAGGATAATAACAGCAATCAGCCGCTGGCGGCGAGGATGCGTCCGAGAAGTCTGGAGGAGTTTGTAGGGCAGGAGCATCTGCTCGGAGAGGGCAAAGTTCTCAGAAGGCTGATTGAGAGGGACTCCGTCAGTTCGATGATTTTCTGGGGACCGCCGGGAGTAGGTAAAACCACACTTGCGGAGATTATTGCAGCTGAGACGAAGGCTCAGTTCATAACTTTTAGTGCGGTTACAAGCGGAATCAAAGAAATCAAGAATGTTATGCAGCAAGCTGACCGGGTTGGAGCATACGGGGACAGAACCATTGTTTTCATCGACGAGATTCACCGCTTCAACAAGGCGCAGCAGGATGCCTTCCTTCCTTTTGTTGAGAAAGGAAGCATTATTCTGATTGGCGCGACAACAGAGAATCCGTCATTTGAGGTCAACGGCGCGCTTCTTTCGAGGTGCAAGGTTTTCGTGATGCAGCAGCTCAAGGCGGAGGATATTGCGGTTCTGCTAAAAAGGGCTGTGACTGATTCGAGAGGTTTCGGTAATCAGGATGTTGTTATCTCCGACGAACAACTTGGCATGCTGGCGGCCTTTGCCAACGGCGATGCAAGAACAGCACTGTCGACACTCGAGATGGTTATTTTAAACGGGGATGCTGACAAAGAGAATCCGGACAAAATAATAGTAACAAATGAGACTATCGAGCAGTGCACATCGAAGAAATCACTGCTTTATGATAAACATGGCGAAGAGCACTATAATCTGATTTCTGCACTTCATAAATCAATGCGCAATTCGGATGCCAATGCTGCAGTATACTGGCTGGCCAGAATGCTCGAATCGGGTGAGGATCCGATGTATGTGGCAAGACGCGTCACGAGATTTGCGGCAGAAGATGTAGGCCTTGCAGATCCAAGAGCTATGGAGCTTGCTGTTGCAGCTTTTCAGGCCTGCCACCTTATAGGAATGCCTGAGTGTTCAGTGCATCTGACAGAAGCGGTAGTATACTTATCGCTCGCACCAAAGTCCAATGCGATGGAAGTGGCATATATGGAGGCGGCTGCTGATGCCAACAGAATGCTGGCAGAGCCTGTGCCTATGAATATCAGGAATGCTCCGACGAAGCTTATGAAAGACATCGGCTATGGAGACGGATACATATATGCACATGACACTGAGGACAAGATTGCAGTAATGCAGTGCCTGCCGGATAATCTGCTTGGAAAAGAATATTATCATCCGACAGAGATGGGTCACGAGGCGAGATTCAAAGCGCGCTATGAGTCAATCAAAGACTGGCAGGAGAAGCACAAGAAGAAGTAGTATAAGTGCTTCAGATGAAAGGGCTGCTTCTTGAATAATTGTGTAATTTTGATATAATAGACGATGTATGATTTGTTGTATTTGAACAACGAAAGGAGACAATATGTCTAGAAAGAAAGCTGAGAGAAAAGAATTTGATATGGCTGTTGAACAGGCAGCTGCAAAGAAGGCAAAGTGGGGCATTATCCTTTTCGCGGTAAGCACTACATCAGTAGCACTTGCAACTACAATAGTCGTACTTGATCGTCTTATCAGCAGAATTTCAACTGCTGATGACTGGTCACATGTGGACTGGGGAATGGACGATACAGATCTGATATAGAATCATTTTATATATATTGAAAGGCATACTGATATGACAGAGAACAAAGGTACATATTACATCACTACACCAATCTACTATCCAAGTGCAAAGCTGCACATTGGACATACATACTGCACAGTTATGGCAGATGCTATGGCAAGATTCAAGAGACTTCAGGGTTACGATGTTATGTTCCTGACAGGAACAGATGAGCACGGACAGAAGATTCAGACTCTTGCTGATGAGAGAGGCATAACACCTCAGCAGTACGTTGATGAGATTGTTGCCGGAATCAAGGACCTCTGGGCAACAATGGAAATCTCATATGATGATTTCATCAGAACAACAGAAGAGAGACACATGGAGAGATGCAAGGCAATCTTCATGAAGATGTATGATAAGGGCGATATCTACAAGAGTGAGTACGAAGGATGGTACTGCACACCTTGTGAGTCATTCTGGACAGAGAGCCAGCTTGGAGAGGGTATGGTATGTCCTGACTGCGGCAGACCTGTACAGAAGGCAAAGGAGGAGGCATACTTCTTCAAGATGAGCAAGTATTCAGATGCTCTCATCGACCTTCTCAAGAATAATCCAACATTCCTCGAGCCTGAGTCAAGAAGAAACGAGATGATTGCTTTTATCGAGCAGGGACTTGAGGACCTCTGCATCTCAAGATCAACATTCGACTGGGGTATCCCTGTACCAGTTGACGAGAAGCACGTTATGTACGTATGGATTGATGCACTTTCGAACTATATCACAGCACTCGGATGGCCTGATAATCCTGAGAAGTACGAGAAGTACTGGCCTGCAGATGTTCATCTTGTAGGAAAAGAAATCGTAAGATTCCATTCACTTATCTGGCCTGCAATGCTTATGAGCGCAGAGCTTCCTCTGCCAAAGCAGGTGCGTGGACACGGATGGCTTCTCCTTGGCGGAGAGAAGGTATCAAAGTCTAAGGCAAGAAAGGGCAAGGATGTAATTGACCCGGTAATCCTTATCGACAGATACGGAATCGATGCGCTTAAGTATTTCCTCCTGAGAGAGTACACATTCGGACAGGACGGAATGTTCACTAACGAGGCAATGCTCCAGAGAATCAATTCAGACCTCGCTAACGATCTGGGCAACCTTCTCTCAAGATCAGTATCAATGATTGTTAAGTACTGCGGCGGAGAAGTTCCTGAGGCTAAGATGAAGGATGAGATTGATGAAGAGCTCATCAACCTCGCAGTTTCTGCAGCCGGAAAGGTTGAAGAAAAGATGAACCTCTTCCAGTACAACCTTGCACTTGATGAGATCTGGGCAATCGTAAGACGTGCCAACAAGTACATCGATGAGAAGATGCCATGGGCACTTGCTAAAGACGAGAGCAAGAAGGATGAGCTCGATACAGTAATGAGAAACCTCGCTGAGTGTCTCAGAATCGTATCAATACTCATCATCCCTTACATGCACACAACATCAGACAGAATGAGAGAACAGCTCGGAATCGCTGATATTGAAGGTGTATGGGCAGATGCATTTGAGTTCTACAAGATGGATGGAGTTACAGTACACAAGGGCGAGGCGCTCTTCCCAAGACTCGACATCGAGAAGGAACTTGAAGCTCTCGGAGAGATAGGAAACGCTAACTAGTAATTGATTAAGGGTCTCGGCAGCAATGACGGGACCCTTTCTGTTTTAAGAGGTAGATATGCTTTTTGACGCACACACACATCTTGATTTTGAAGAATATACGGACGAGCAGAGAGCCGAGCTCGCGCAGGAGATTGAAGCTTCTGACATCAGCTGCATCATAGATGTCGGGGACAATGTAAGCTCGTCTAAGCAGGCGATTAAGGATGCAGAGGATTACGACTGGTGCTATGCGGCAGTTGGAATCCATCCGCAGT
>JAZUII010000052.1:0-5099 GCA_045642105.1 Anaerovoracaceae bacterium
CAGAACGACATGGCTACGATCCGACTTTGGTTCGTTGGATTCATTGACAATGAATTACATCCATATGCTTTTGTCGTATGGATTAAGGGCGGTGGTACAGGTTATGCTGCGGCCGGCCCGGTGGCAAGAACCGTGCTGAACACTCTGGTTGAGAATGACTAGAAATCAAAAACAGCTTTCCGAATAATTCGGGAAGCTGTTTTGTGTTGCGCGGATATTATTTATATTTCGTTTAATGCTTCTTCGATCTGAAGAACTTTCTTTGACAGAGATATTCTATATACCTCGGATGGGTCCTCGAAATTGATATTCGTCAGAGCCGCTATCTTGTCTATTCTGTACTTGAGCGTATTGTAGTGCAGGTACAGGTCGCTTGCGGTCGTTCTCAGATTGCACAGATGGTCGGTATATGCGAAAAGCGTATCAAGTCTGTCTGTGCCGTTCTCTCTGTCGAGGGCTCTCAGCATGAATACCGCAGGATGAAGCAGGTTGTCGAGGTTCTGAACTCTGCTGTAGTTAAAAATCATATGGTACTCGGCCACCTCTGTCTGGTAATCGACGATTGTTTTGTCGAGATGCAGCATATTTCTGATGGTTGCACACATCTTGGTCTGCATATAGTGTCTTCTTGTCTGATGCAGATGATCAAAAGGTGCGCTGATATTTGCCTTGCAGCCGTACTCTTCGAGCAGTGTTTCGAAGGCATCTCTGCTGATGCTGTCGAAAAGAGGTATTTGATCATCGTCGTAAAGAACCACGATTGAATTCTCATAGGATACAATTGAGTCCTTGCCGAAAAGAAGTCTCAGCTTGCTTGTAAATGCATACACTTTATCGCTGTCGATTGTCGCAAGCGGAAGATCTATTGTGATAAGGAACAGATGCGGCTTAAGTCGAATTCCGAAGTTCTCCTGGCTCATAAGAATTTCTTCCGGTGAAGTAATGGCCTCGCTCAATATAGAAATGAGAAAATCCTCGTGGAATGATGAACTCAGAAGAAGTCTGCCATTGCTGTGGTTGAGGCAGTGAGCAAAGAAGTCTGCTGCCATAGGAATGAACTCAAGTGTATAATCGTCAAACGGTCTGTTCAGCTCAAGGACGAGAAGATAGCCGATTGTCTTTCCTTTGAAAATCACCCTTGCGGTAGCCTGCCTGTGCTTCATTCCAAGGATGGCTCTGTCATCTATAAGGGGAGCATCTTTGCCGCGTAAACCGCTCTTGCTGTGAATGATGTTCCCTGTGAACTCTGGGGGGAATGCGCCGTTGCTTTCGACGAAATTCCATTGAGGCTCGTCCGAGATATCTTCAAGTCCTGCTTTTGCAACTACGACGAAAGAGGAATCGGTGAGAATAACCGGATTGCCCAGCTCGTTGTGAACATAGTTAATAATGTCTTCCACCGGGTTCTTGCGGAGAGAAAGGTTCTGCATCTTCAAGCCGGCAGCGCCTATTCTGGCTCCTGACGAGAGGTCGTTGAGAATCGAGGTTGTCACTCTGTAGAGGTCTTCAAGGCAGAAGACGGCAATAAGGTTGCCTCGGGTGCACATATGCTCTACCCATGAGTGATCGGGGGCGCATACAATTGTGTTCTGCACCTGCTTATGTGCTGATGCATTATACTCTTCGCCTGTGCAGATATATAGATAGTCGTTGGAATAGTATTCTTCTCCTGCTGTAAAATGTCGAACTCCGCATATAGCTGCATCAGAATTGTGGCAGACCAGAACGGAGTCTGCAGGCAGGTAAGAACCTATATCAGAAAATGAAATTTTCGAAAACATAATCGTGCCGCCCTCGTGATATTTCTTCGTAAAAATTTACGAAACACTTAATGATAATGTAACATCACGAGTGAATAATTACAAGAAAAAAGGACGAAGCTTTTCACTTCGTCCTTGATTTTAGCTGTGCATATTATTCTGTAGGCATAGTCTTGTTTCTCTGCTGGCTTCTGAAGAAGAAGAGTACAGCGATGAGAAGAACAAACCCTACGAGGAGAGCAACCCAAGGGCTTCTCATGTAACCTGCGATAACGAATGATACGGCTGATACACCCATTACTGTGAATGCATATGGGAGCTGAGTCTCAACGTGGCTTACGTGGTTGCATCCTGCACCGGCACCGGCCATGATTGTTGTATCTGAGATTGGTGAGCAGTGGTCTCCGCATACACCACCGGCCATGCAAGCTGAGATTACAGGAATCATAAGTTCTGGCTGACTCTCAGTGATAGCAAGTGCGATTGGGATAAGAATTCCGAATGTTCCCCATGATGTTCCTGATGCAATTCCAAGTCCGCATGCGATGAGGAAGAGGATTGCAGGGATGAGGTTGAGGAAGCCGTCGCCGAAATTGCTTACGAGGTTAGCAACGAACTTTGCGAGACCGAGGCTGTCTGCCATAGCCTTGAGTGACCATGCAAGTGTCAGTACAAGGATAGGTGATGCCATCTGTCTGAGTCCCTCAGGAACGCATTCCATGCAGCTTGAGAAACTGATGGTTCTTCTGCATACATAGTAGATGATAGTAATAATCAGAGCAACAGTACTTCCGAGTGCAAGACCAACGCTGGCATCACTGTTTGCGAAAGCGTTGATGAATGATTCGCCGCTGAAGAATCCGCCGCTGTATATCATTCCGACTACGCAGCAGACGATGAGCACGATTACAGGGAAAAGAAGATCTGCAACGATTCCTTTTTCACTGCCTTCATCCTCGGCAACAGGATTTGTTGCCTCGCCTGTTGTGAAGAGATCACCTTTCTGGATAGCGTTCATCTCGTACTTTGCCATCTTTCCATAATCGAATTCCATGCTTACAAGAGCAATCATCATAACGATTGTCAGAAGAGCATAGAAGTTATATGGAATAGCTCTGATGAATACTGTAAATCCGTTCTGCCCCTCAACGAATCCTGATACTGCAGCAGCCCATGATGAGATAGGAGCGATGATGCAGATAGGAGCAGCAGTTGCGTCGATGAGATATGCGAGCTTAGCTCTTGAAATATTGAATCTGTCTGTGAGGGGCTTCATAACGCTTCCTACTGTCAGACAGTTGAAGTAGTCGTCTACAAAGATAAGGCATCCGAGACCGATAGTTGAGAACTGAGCGGCCTTTCTTGATCTAACCTTTGTTGCAGCCCAGCGCCCGAATGCTTTTGAACCGCCGGACTTGTTCATCATAGCAACGAGCATTCCGAGTACTACGAGGAATACGATGATTCCCATATTATATGAATCGGAAAGTGATGCGATGATACCGTCAACAAGCAGGTGGTCGAGAATACCGCTTAAGCTTGCGCCGGCATAAAGAATTGCACCTGTCAGAACTCCGATGAAAAGGGAGCTGTATACTTCCTTAGTAATAAGGGCAAGTGCGATAGCGATGATTGGCGGAAGAATAGACCAGATTGTTGCATATGTTGCTGGTGTTCCGTCTTCTGCAAGTGTAATAACAGGAAGGGCAGCGATGATGAGTGCTGCAAGACCTGCAATCCAGGCAAAATGACTTCTCCTTGACATTGTTTTTACCTCCGTAATATATCAGATGAAATAGAAAAAACCATGAATAACGTGCTGAACGTATCCATGGTAAATAAAACAAAGTATAAGACCATTGATAGCGCTCCACTTTCGTGACAGTCTGACGCATCTTATTACGTCAGCCCAGAGAATGTTTTGGTTCATTCTCTTCGGCGGAGTTTCCTTTCGTCGATGACAGCCTTCCGGGCTTGTGTCATTCGCTTACTGATAAAATCCGCGACCTCTATCCAGGTAGTTATTCAATTGGTAGTTAGAATATATACGAAAAAAAGGCGGGTGTCAACAAATAAATTGTGAAAATTCACAAAAAATAATATTTTGCGAGGCTCTTTTCGTGTGAAATGCTTGTATATGATGTCTGCGCGGCTGTCGGCAGGGCGTGCTCTCTTGAATATCGACGGTAAAAGTGATAATATATGTAAGATTTTGCAAAAGGAGGCGCCAAATGAGAACACTTATGATGGCTGCCAGCATAGCGATGGTAGGAACAGGTACTTTCTGCATCGCGAACGCCAGTGTGGCTTTTGCGTCAACAGCTTACGTTGTTGGACTGGTAATGACAATTGTTGGAGTTGTTGAACTGCTGGTATCAAAGAATACAAGTATTAATGAAGACAGAGGGGATATGAACTATCCTGTCGGTGGAATGATTCTTCTTCTGATGGGTGTAGCGATTCTTTCAGGAGTAGTTGCAGAGGATATGACAGTAGCAGCAGTTTTCGCTGTTATCGTAGCAAGAGATGGATTTGTCGACACCTTCGGCGTAGGAATTGATTTCACCAACCATGATCTCGACGAGAACATCACATTTGGAATTGGCGGACTGTCAGTTCTGGCTGCTGTATATATGCTATATAATAGTATGCTCTTTAATCTTCCTATCCAGATGCTGGTCGGATTCAGCATTATACTTATGGGCGTAAGAAGATTCAGATCCGCAATTGACATCAAGTATTCACATCCGGGATTCCTTACAGGTAATGAGGAAAAGCTTGCTGATGCTATGCGTGAAGAGAAGCGTGCTATGGCAAAGGCAAAAGAAGGAATCAGAGAGAGCAAGGAAGCTCAGCGTCGTATAGAGAAGATCAAGAGCGACATCGCACAGGAGCGCCGCAATATGAATGAGACTACTATGAGAGCGAAGCTCGAGAAGTCTTTCGAAGATGAGAACCAGGAATAGAAGGCTTATCTGTGATAAAACCGAACAAATAAAGCGTGCAGGAGGGGTGTTATTCGCACCCCTCCGTTTTTATCTTAAAACTTTCTGAAAAAATTTGAGAAAACCCCTTGACGTTAAAGCTTGAAATAGTTATAATACAAAAGCTGTCGAAAAAACGGTTGGACATATCGGAAACGAAATGATTCAACAAAACTTTTTCAAAATTATTTCAAAATACCTATTGACAACAAACGCTGTGATGAGTATAATGAAATAGTTCGCTGAAAAAACACAAAACGTTGATTCAGCAGCAGAACCTTGAAAACTTCATAGTGTAGAAACCGGTCTAAGAGAAAAGGCGACGACAAAGTCGTAAGACCATTTCTCAAAAGAT
>JAZUII010000053.1:0-23245 GCA_045642105.1 Anaerovoracaceae bacterium
TTATCCGACCTGAGATCGGCGATGTAATAAGCATCAGACTTCCGAAAGAAACCAATGATTTCGAACCTGAAGACATCCCTATTTCTGTTCTCTATGAGGACGATGATCTTCTTATCATCGACAAGCAGCCCGGAATCATAGTTCATCCGACAAAGGGACACCCTACTCATACTATATGTAACGGCATCGTCAAATATATGAATGATACCGGACAGGAATTTAAAGTAAGATTCGCTAACAGAATCGATATGGACACTTCCGGAATAATAGTAGTTGCAAAGAATGCAAATGCGCAGAACGACATATCCTCTCAGATGAGAGAACAGTCAGTGCTGAAGAAATATATCGCTGTAGTTCACGGCATTGTCAAATATGACGAATTCACAATTGACCTTCCTATAGGAAGACCAAGTCAGGAATCCATACAGCGTACAGTTATGTATGAAGGCGGCAAGGATGCTGTAACAGATGTAAAAAAACTTAGAGAACTTGGAGGCAGGTTCACTCTCGTCGAACTTACACTTCATACAGGACGTACACATCAGATCAGAGTTCACCTCTCCCACCTCGGTCATCCAATTGTCGGTGATGCCCTTTATGGAGGAGCTGCAGACGAACTGATTACAAGACAGGCACTTCACGCTTATCACCTGGAAATCAAACATCCTATCACAGGAGAGGAACTCGTTATCGAAGCACCTTATCCTGCCGATATCAGGGAATGTATAGCAAAAATCGAAGGCTGATAAAGCCTTCGATTTTTTTTACCCTATTCTTCTCTATCTAATCCGCTGTACTTATTATTTCGGAAAATGTCCTCACCGGCAAATCTGAAATTCGCAAAGCCCTTGCTCATCAGAAGCTCGTAGAAAACAGCTCTTCCCATATATACCAGTGACAGTGCCATTATCATAGGAATATCTGCTACAAAAAATGCTAGGACACCGCTCAGTGTATTAACATCTACACCTGGAATATAGGCCAGTATCATCTGAGGCAGATAACCGACCATCAGATATGGGATATACGAAATATCAAGCTTGAAAAGATTCATTTTATTGCCTGTCATTCTAATCTTACTCTCGGCCATGCACTGTATTGCTGATTTCTCAGGGTTGTCTGCAAGGATATAGAACGACTGTCTGAAGCCATACCATGCAATAATTCCCGGAATAATGAACAGGAACATCCATAGTGAGCAGATTATTGACTGAAAAATTGTAATAAGCAGTGCTTTAATGTATACGCTGAATCCCTCGAACAGTGCTCCGTATTCTACAGTTCTGTTGCGAAGATAAGTAAGCACATACAGTGCCTGTCCAAGACTGAAAACTCCCTGGAATGCAAATACATATAGAGCAAAAATCAGCGGAATCTTAGGCATCTGCTGAGCTGCTGCAGGATCCATATTTTTTAAATTAAGGTAATCCATAACATTTGATGGAAAGTATAACGCAAGCAGATTAGGAATCCAGTTGGTTAAAACATAGAAAATCAGGCAGCCGACAAAGAACTTAAACCATGTGCCCCTGCTGTGTTCCCTCGAAAGTTTCTGTATGAGAATTGGATTCTCATTAGCTATATACATTTCTGTGAAATTCAATATTATTTCTCCTTAAAAATAATTTGCCCTTGAAGTATACCAAGTAATACTAGTAAAGTAAATGTAAGTAATTATAAGGACGGTTAAATCTATGAAAACAAAAGCTGTTGTTATACTCGCATACGTTGAGAATTACGATAAAGAATTTCTGATTGACTGCATCAAAGATTCTGACTACATAATATGTGCCGATGGCGGACAGACAATTGCTCATAAGCATGGAATCACACCAGACTGCGTCATAGGCGATTTTGACTCGACCATAGAATCCCCTGCTTTTGACTGCAGATACATCACCTATCCGGTCGAAAAAGATATCACCGATGCTGAAGCCTGCGTTCTTCACTGTATTGACGAAGGAATAACCGAAATTACTTTCATCGGGGGTATCGGCGGAAGACTTGACCATACGCTTGGTGCTCTCTCTCTTCTGGTAAAATTCAAGGATCAGGTCGGACGCATACGTCTTGTAGATAAGCGAAATCAGGTTGAGCTTCTTGAAAACGGTTCTATACTCATTGAAAGTGATCCTGCATATCGATTCTTTTCCATCGTACCTGTATATGAAAAAATATCAGGTGTCAGCATCAAGGGAGCTAAATACCCTCTCAATAATGTTGAAATGTTCAAGGCATCAACACTCGGAATCAGCAATGAAGTTCTTTCTGATGAAGCTGTTGTTAATATAAATGACGGTCTTGCTTACATCATCAGATCAAGTGACTCGTAATCTGATAAGATAATTCAGATATAATATACACAATAAAGGGACATCTCATTACGAGATGTCCCTCTTATTATGCTTTACAATTAGTCTCTAAGCTCTGCTCCGCACTTGTTCTTAAGATTCTTGAAGATTCCGTTCATTCTCTTCTCAATCTGCTTTGATGTCATAGTTCCATCATCGTTTCCAATCTTGATGCTGAACATAATTGACTTCTTGCCCTCAGGAATCTGCTCTCCACGGTACTCCTCAACGAAGTGAATATCTTTTACCATGAATTTGATTGATTCTCTGATGCTCTCCCATGTAACAGATTCATCAACTACGATTGAGAGGTCCTGATCAACAAGTGGATATACAGGCAGATGCTTGAACTCGTTATCTCTTGATGGAAGTGCCTTAAGCATATCGAGATCAAGCTCGAATGCTGCAACTGTTGTTCTCTTGATATCAGCTGCAGTGAGAGCACTTACTGAAACAAGTCCGATTGAACCGATAACTTTCTTCTGGCTGATAATATTGAGCCATACCTTCTCATCTGCCCATGATGGTTTCTCTTTCTGAGCGAAAGAAACAGCTTCACTGTGGCAGTATGAAGGAAGACTTTCGATTACACCTTTTACCTTGAAGAATCCTTCCTTGGCGTCCTTACCTACAATGCTTCCTGCAACGAGGTTCTTGTGAACAGGCAGAATCTCATCCTCTGAAGATGGACGGTAATCGCCTTTCTCGAAGCACTGTGCTGATTCGAAAATGCTGAATGCATCGAAGTATCTAAGGTTCTTTTCTATTGCTTCAAGCTGTCCCGGAATGAGTGATGTTCTGAGATTAGCTGTCTCCGGTGATGGAGGTGTAGCCAGTCTTACCGTTGTATCGAAGTCAACGCCAGCTGCTGCAAGAAATTTCTCATCAACCCATGGATAGGTGAAAATCTCATAGAATCCGCATCTGAATGCAAGATACTCTTTGATTCTGCGTGTCATCGAGAACTGAACCTGATTAACTGAATGCTCGAAGTTAACAGGAAGTGGCTTTGCTTCGAAGCTCTCGTAGCACATAAGTCTTGCGATATCTCCAAGAACATCATCCTTAACTGCTACGTCACCTGTTGATCTCCATGTTGGAACTACGCAGTGCCATACACTTCCGTCGAATGATACCTCATAGCCGAGTCTTGTCAGGATACCTTTGATTATCTCCTCTTCAACCTCTGTACCGAGTCTGATATCGAGGAACTCCTTTGTTACGTCAATAACTGCATTCTGTGTAGGCTCAGCATTAACATCTGCATATGATACTACTTTGCACTCAGGATAAATCTCTTTGAAGAGCTGAAGTGAAAGTGCAAGTCCCTGCTCACATCTCTGTGTATCAAGTCCTTTCTCATATCTCATTGAAGCATCTGTCTTTTCATTCTGACGCTTTTCAGTTCTTCTGATTCCTGCTGCTGTAAAATCAGCAATTTCAAGAACAACTGAATCTGTTTCGGGAAGAATAGAATCTTTGATTCCGCCCTTGATTCCTGCAAGACCCATTGGGTCGTTAACATCGCAGATAACAAGATCATCCTCTGTAAGGTCGAGCTCGGAACGGTCAAGAAGTACAAGCTTCTCGCCAGGCTTTGCAGTTCTTACGATAATCTCGTTGCCTTCAACATGGTTTCTGTCAAATGCGTGCTGTGGCTGTCCAACTGCAAGCATTGCGTAGTTAGTGATATCAACGATTGCATTGATAGGACGCATTCCCGCATTAAGGAGAAGTGCTTTCATCCAGATTGGTGACTCCTTAACACATACGTCAGTAATCTCTGTTGCGGTATATCTTGGACATCTCTCTGTGTCCTCTACTGTAACCTTATATTCTGCAATGCCTTCTGGAAGCTCAAGCTCAGGAAGTGCCTTAAGTTCAAGATCATAGATTGCAGCAATTTCTCTAGCAACACCATAGTGACCCCAGAGATCAGGTCTGTTAGTAAGTGACTTGTTATCTACCTCAAGAACGATATCATTCATGCCGATAATCTCAGCAGCATTCTGACCTGCATAGCAGTCAATACCGCTCAAATCGACAATTTCTGTCTCGCTTTTTGCAGGGAAAAATGAATCCATATATACTTCCGCTGCACCGCAGATCATTCCGAATGATGGTTCACCTCTGAGTTTTGACTCCTTGATAACAACAGGCTCGCCCTCACCGTGCCATACAACAAGTGCACCAGGCTTGCAGACTACAACTTTCTCGCCTTCATAGAGGTTGCTTCCTCCACATACAATCTGCTTAATCTCACCGTTACCGATATCTGTCATACAGATTCTAAGTGCATCTGCATTTGGATGTTTCTTTACTTCTTTAATCTCACCTACGATGATATTCTCGTATTTGTCAGCTGTATTAATAACATGCTCAACCTCAACGGTTCTCATTGTGAGATCATATGCGATCTGCTCAGGTGTAAGGTCGGCAGGCAGATCAACGAACTTTTTTACGAAATTTAATGAAATATTCATGTCCTACCTCCTTATTATTTGAACTGCTTTAAGAATCTGAGATCTGCGCTGTGGAAGAATCTAACATCATCGACACCGTATCTCATCATTACAAGTCTGTCGAGTCCTATATTTGTATAGAATCCGGTATATTCATCAGGATCAAGTCCTGCAGCTCTTACAACATTAGGGTTGATAACTCCACCAGGCATAACCTCAATCCATCCATTCTGATTACATACTCTGCAGCCTTTTCCTCCGCATACAAGGCACTCCATATCAATCTCATATCCAGGCTCTGTGAATGGGAAGAATCCTTCTCTCATTCTTACATTGACCTTTCTTCCGAATACTTTCTCGAGAATAGTGTTAATCATAACCTTACCGGACGAGAATGATAAATTCTTATCTACAATTAAAGCCTCATACTGGAAGAACGCTCTCTCATGTCTGGCATCAGTATTCTCATTTCTGTATACTCTGCCAGGATAAATGAATCTTGCCGGTACTCCGTCCTTGAGCAGCTTTCTTACAGATCCACCGGTCAGGTGAGGTCTTAAGCAAAGTCTCTCCGCACCGTTCTTCTCCTCAGTTCCATCAATCCAATATGTATCCATAGACTGTCTTGCAGGGTGATCTGCCGGGAAGTTCAGATTATCAAAAGCATATTTCTCACTGCTGATATCGTCCTCATTGTACACTTCAAAGCCAAGGGATAAAAAGGCGTCATTAAGGTCGTAGCACATCTGAGTAATTGGGTGCAGTGCTCCTTCTGATACAGGAATTCCAGGAAGTGTCAGGTCAATCTCACCATCTATTACAGATGCTGAAGCAACTATCTCATCCTCTCTCTCCTGAATTTTGTCTGCAAAGAAAGCTTTAATCTCATTTGCCTTCATTCCTACAGACTTCTTCATCTCTGGTTCTAATCCTCCGAGACTCTTGAGAACGCTGCCGAGTTCACTTTTCTTTCCGGTAAGTTCCCTTCTAATCTCCTGTAGAACTTCAAGATTTGATGCCTCGCTGATCCGAGCAAGGCCCGCTTCACGAATTTGTTCTAATTTGTTAAGCATTATTTATCCCTCCTTAGCTTCTTTGTTAAAATATAACAATTTACTATAGCATTATTATGGAAAAATTTCAATATTCTGACAAGTATATCTGAATAAATACATACCCCTGCTCTTTATTGATTTGCTTAAGTTTATTTGAGATAATGACATTGTTAGAGAGGTATTATTATGAATATTAGAGAATCAATCAAAAAATACTCTGACGAGTTAAGAGAAAGTTCGACAAAAGAATATATTTTTTTACACAAAGAAAAAAACTGCATTATCTCTTTGAGTTCAACAGGCAGTGATTTTGAATATGCGGATGGATTTGAAGCCGAGATACTGAAAGCAAGCAGTTTTAACTGCCTTCTCATATGTCAGCCACACTACACTTCCCGTCTGGCTTCGCTGCATGAAGATATCCCTGCTGTACTCGATGATACGGCTATGATTGCAGGACTTAAAGCACCTTATCTTGAAAAAAATACCAAAGAAATCATTAAAGCACTTCGCAAGAGCTCTGCTGTTATTCTAAGCGACGGTCTCGCCTACTGTTTCGGTATGAATGCTTACGAGGCATATACCTGTATGACTATTCTTGAAAAGAATTCCGAGATTATATGTAAAGCCGAGGTTCTTGGCGGCGCAATTCCTGTCAGACAGCATGCGGGTGCTCTTGACCACAGTTCATATATCAACAGCTACTCCAAGCTGGAAAGGAGTGATGACAATGAGTAGATTTAATGAAAGCGAAGCTCGTTCACTCCTTGCCGAATACGGCAGAAAACTTGTATCTTCCGGACTTGTTCAGGGAAGCTGGGGCAATCTTTCTATAAGAATAGATGACGACTATATGATATGCACCCCATCAGGCCTTGATTACACAAGACTAGGCCCATCAGATATGGTAAAAGTGAACATAAAAACTCTTGAATACGATGCAGTACATGAACACAAACCAACAAGTGAGAAACTGTTTCATTCAAGAATATATCTGACTCGTCCTGATGCCGGAGCGATTGTTCATGTACACAGTCTCTATTCATGCATCTTTGCGGCATGTGAAAAAAATCTGCATATTCAATCCCCAGATAACGCTGCTCGTATAGGAAATGTAGTACTCTGCGCAGATTACGGCATGGCCGGTACTGCAACAATAACAAGGAATATTGTTAAAGCACTTAGGAAATCAGATTCTAAAGGCTGTTTTATGAATCATCATGGAATGGTATGTTACGGAGAAGATCTCCAATCAGCCTTTGAGAATGCACTGATAATAGAGAAAGAAGCAGAAAGCTTCATTATGTCGGATTATAAAGAATAGATTAATAACTTAAATTAAAAGCGGTGATTGCATCTGCAATCACCGCAATTTTTGTGTATGTCTTTGTGTCCTGTTCTCTTAGAAGAGGATTCCGCCGAACTGTACAAATACAGGTGCGAATACAAGTGATACGATTGTCATCAGCTTGATAAGGATGTTGATTGATGGACCGGATGTATCCTTGAATGGATCACCTACAGTATCACCAACTACAGCAGCCTTGTGAGTGTCACTTCCTTTTCCGCCGTATACGCCGCTCTCAACATACTTCTTAGCATTATCCCATGCACCACCGGCATTAGCCATCATGATAGCAAGGAGAACACCTGCAGCAAGAGCACCAGCGAGCATTCCGCCGAGTGACTCAACACCGAGAAGCATTCCTACAGCGAGTGGAGCGATGATAGCAAGTACTCCAGGAGCAATCATTTCCTTAAGAGCAGCAGCTGTTGAAATCTCTACGCACTTAGCATAATCAGGCTTTGAAGTTCCTTCCATGATTCCAGCATCCTCGTGGAACTGTCTTCTAACTTCCTGAATCATCTGGTTAGCAGCCTTACCTACTGAGCTCATTGTCATAGCTGAGAAGAGGAATGGCAGCATAGCTCCGATGAAGAGACCAACGATTACCATTGGGCTTGTTAAGCTGATTGACTCAACGCCTGTTGCAGCAGCAAATGATGCAAAGAGAGCAAGTGCTGTAAGTGCAGCTGATCCGATAGCAAATCCCTTACCGATAGCCGCTGTTGTGTTACCTACTGAATCAAGGCAGTCTGTAATCTCACGAACATCATCTGGAAGCTCTGACATCTCAGCGATTCCGCCGGCATTGTCAGATACAGGACCGTAAGCGTCAACTGCTACAGTCATACCAGTTGTTGAAAGCATACCTACAGCAGCAAGTGCGATACCGTAGAGTCCTGCGAAGTTATATGCGATGATAACGCCGATACCGATGAAGAGAATTGGCCATACTGTTGACTCCATACCTACAGCAAGTCCTGAAATGATTGTTGTAGCTGAACCAGTCTGTGACTCCTCAGCAATTCTCTTTACGAACTTGTGCTCTGCAGCTGTATAAATCTCAGTAAGCTCACCGATAATAACACCAACAAGAAGACCTGCAATAATAGCATAAGCATATGTCAGTGACTGGAGCATTGTCTTTGAGAGATAAAGAGCAACTACGATAACGATTGCACTTGATACATATGTACCAAGGTTAAGAGTCTTAGCAGGGTTAACCTTCTCTGAACCTCTTACAGCCATGATACCGATAATTGATGCAATAATTCCTGTTGCTGAAATGAGCAGTGGGAAGATTGCAGCAGTTGTCTCTGTAAATGTTGAAGTGATACCTGACTCCTTAACTGCAACAGCAGCAAGTGTTACAGCAGAAATAATTGATCCTACATATGACTCAAAAAGGTCTGAACCCATTCCTGCAACGTCACCTACATTATCACCTACGTTATCAGCGATAACAGCAGGATTACGTGGGTCATCCTCAGGAATTCCAGCCTCAACCTTACCTACAAGGTCAGCACCAACGTCAGCAGCCTTTGTATAGATACCACCACCTACACGGCCGAAGAGAGCCATTGAAGAAGCTCCAAGACCGAATGATGTGATGCACTCAGTGATTGTTGCAAGATCAAGCATAACAAAGATTGCTCCAAGTCCGAAGAGTCCAAGACCTGCTACGCAGAGACCCATTACAGCACCTGAACGGAATGCAACCTTAAGAGCTCTTGGCATACCGCTGTTCATAGCAGCAGCTGCTGTTCTAACATTACCGTTAGTAGCAACATTCATACCAAAGAAACCTGCAAGAACTGAGAGAAGAGCACCGCATACATAAAGGATGCCTGACTTCCAGTTAATAGCAAGACCGATAATAAGGAAGAGAGCAACAATTACAATAATCATTGTCTTGTACTCTTTTCTAAGGAATGCGAAAGCTCCTTCTCTGATGTAACCTGAGATCTCACGCATTCTATCGTTACCGGCATCCTGCTTTGTAACCCATGAAGCGAGTCCAAAAGCAACAAGAAGTCCGATAACAGCAGCAATAAGTGCTACATACTTCATTTCCAATAACCTCCTGATTTAGTTAAAAAAATTTATATCTTTCCGTAATATACAACAATAAAGAGTACAGGATGTACTCTCCATTCATTGGCTAATTAGTTGAAGACAGCAACAAGAACAAGTGAGAAAATGATATAGATGATTGCAGCAACTGTTGTAATTCTGCTTAAAATCGCATCATATCCCCTGCTCTTCTTCTTACCGAAAAGCTGTTCTGCTCCGCCGGCAATTGAACCTGAAAGTCCATCGCTGTTACTTGACTGAAGAAGAATACTAATAGTAAGAATAATGCTGGATACTAGAAGTAAAATCATTAATGCTGTATGCATAGTAATTCCCCCGTTAGTGATTCCACTACAAATATTGTGTGGTTTGTTGTCTAAATAATTTCGATTGTACTAAAAAAGTACAATCTTACGAAAATAAACTTTATCATAGTGAGACCCATGTGTCAATAAAGACAATGGGTCTCATTTTGCATATTTTTGAGTACTTGCAAATAATATTAGATTGCTTTCTCTAAATATTAATTTTGAGCTGCAATATCAGCAAGTGCCTTGAAGCTGTCTGCCTTAAGGCTTGCTCCGCCGATCAGACCTCCATCTATATCCATCTTGGCGAGCAGATCCGAAGCGTTATCTGGTTTCATACTTCCGCCATAAAGAATCTGTATTGAATCAGCAACAGCTGAACCAAACTGTGCTTCAACGATTCCTCTGATAAGGCCGCAGATCATAGCAGCATCATCAGGGGTTGCTGTCTTACCAGTTCCAATTGCCCATATTGGCTCATAGGCAATTACAAGCTTCTCCATATCATCTGTCTGAAGGCCTTCAAGATCTGAAATTACCTGACCACCTACATAAGGAAGGAAGAGTCCGTTCTCTCTGACCTTGAGCGGCTCTCCTACGCAGAGGATTGGTTTAATATCTGCGGCAATGAGCGCTTTGAGCTTCTTGTTTACTGTATCATCAGTCTCATTGAAGTACTCTCTTCTTTCTGAATGACCTACGATGCAGTAGTCAACTCCAAGCTCTTTGAGCATAGCAACTGATATCTCTCCTGTATATGCACCTGACTCTTCAAAATGAACATTCTGTGCACCTACTTTGATATCTGTATCAGCCAGAACTTCTTTGAGAGAAGCAATCTGTGTAAATGGAGCAAGGATAGCAAGCTCAGTATTAACAGCAATCTTGTAATCCTTTACTTCATCAGCAAACTGACCAGCCTCTGCTATTGTCTTGTTCATCTTCCAGTTGCCGGCAATAAGTACTTTTCTCATATCTGTTACTCCCGATAATTATTCAATGCATGCAATTCCAGGAAGCTCTTTGCCCTCAAGGAACTCAAGGCTTGCTCCTCCACCTGTTGATACATGTGTCATCTTGTCTGCATAACCAAACTGTTCTACAGCAGCTGCTGAATCACCGCCTCCGATAACAGTTGTTCCAGGATGCTCAGCAAGGCATTTAGCAATTGCCTTTGTTCCTTCAGCAAAGTTAGGCATTTCGAATACACCCATTGGTCCATTCCAGATAACAGTCTTTGCACTCTTAATTGCATTTACATAATTCTCAACAGTCTTTGGTCCGATATCAAGACCCATTCTGTCAGCAGGAATCTTATCGTTGTCATATACCGCAAACTCTGCATCATTTGAAAATGCATCTGCAGCAACAACATCAACAGGTACATAAACCTGTACGCCTTTCTCATTAGCTTTTGCAAGAATCTCAGGCACAATCTTCAGACCCTCTTCATCGAGAAGAGATGTACCGATTGAATAGTTCATTGCCTTGAGGAAGGTAAATGCCATTCCGCCACCGATGATAAGAATATCAACCTTATCAAGAAGATTGTTGATAAGCTTAATCTTATCTGCAACCTTAGCACCGCCCATAATAGCACAGAGAGGTCTTTCCGGATTATCTACAGCCATTCCGAGATATTTGAGCTCCTTCTCTATAAGGAATCCGCTTACTGCAGGAATGTAGTCAGCAACACCTGTTGTAGAAGCGTGAGCTCTATGAGCTGTACCGAAAGCTTCCTGTACAAATATATCTCCCAGCTCTGACAGATCTTTTGAAAAAGAAGGATTATTGTCAGTCTCTTCATTTCTATATCTTACGTTTTCAATGAGCATAATCTCTCCGCCCTTGAGAGCTTTTGCAGCTGCCTTTACTTCATCGTCAACTACAACATCTGATGCTACAAACTTAATCTCACAGTTAAGATACTCACTGAGGCGTGCAGCTACAGGAGCGAGTGACATCTCAGGAACTGCTTTTCCCTTAGGACGTCCAAGGTGTGACATAAGTACAATTGCAGCACCCTGCTCTTTGAGATACTCGATTGTTGGAAGCGCCGCTTTGATTCTAGTATCATCGGAAATAACACCATCTTTGAGTGGAACATTGAAGTCACATCTCATAACAGCAGTCTTACCTGTCCACTGAATGTCTCTTACAGTTTTCTTTGCCATTTCTATATCTCCTTCATAAATCAGCCGCGCCCGTATTGAGCGCGGCTTAGCGAACTGATTATTTGTTATCAACCTTCTCCATATGCTCGATGAACTTCAGCATCTGTGTGCTGTAGCCGTACTCATTATCATAGTACATAACCAGCTTGAAGAAATTAGGATTGAGCTCAATTCCCATATTTGAATCGAAAATTGAAGCGCAAGGCTCTCCAACGAAATCACCTGTTACGAGTGGATCCTCAACGAATCTGATGATTCCTGCCATATCGCCCTCTGAAGCTTCCTTCATCTTTGCATAAATGTCTTCAAGGTTAGTAGATTTCTCAAGTCCGATGTTGAGGTCAACAACTGAAACATCTGCTGTAGGAACTCTGTATGAAATACCTGTCATCTTTCCGGCAATCTCTGGAATAACAAGTCCTACCGCCTTTGCAGCGCCTGTTGTTGTAGGAATGATATTTCCGAATACAGATCTTCCGATTCTCCAGTCCTTATTGTTTCTGTCATCTACAACATTCTGCTTAGCTGTTGCAGCATGAATTGTTGACATAAGACCTTCTTTGATTCCGTAATTGTCCTGCAGAACCTTACAGATAGGAGCAAGACAGTTTGTTGTACATGAAGCATTTGAAACGATGTTCATGTCCTTTGTGTAATCATTGTGGTTAACACCATATACGAAAGTTGGTGTAATCTTATCCTTTGCAGGAGCAGAAATAATTACTTTCTTAGCGCCGGCATCAAGGTGAACCTGAGCCTTCTCTGTTGTATTATATGCACCTGTTCCTTCCATGATGTAGTCAGCACCCATATCTCCCCATGGCGCATCCTTTGCATCACTGTTAAAGAAAACAGGAATCTTCTTTCCATCTACAATAATTCCATCCGCATACTTCTCAACCTTTGCAGGGAAAGGTCCAAAAGTTGTGTCATACTTGAGCAGGTATGCTACATAATCGATATCCGCATTACGCCAGTTAATTGCTGCAATATCGATATTGTCTCTCTCGAGTGCAGCCCTCATAACAACTCTGGATATTCTTCCGAAGCCATTAATTCCGACTCTTGCCATTTCATTCCTCCTTAATTATCATCGCGTATAGCGACATTCTATTTTATTGCGCAATAATTATATCAATTTGACATCCTTTTTATCAAGACATAAGTCAGCAATCGGACAATTAATACAATCCGGCTTACGTGCAGTGCAGCATCTTCTTCCGTGAAAAATCAACAGATGATGTGCGCGTGTCCACCTGTCATGCGGCAGATTCTGCATAAGAGCTTTCTCTGTCGCAAGAACACTGCTTTCATCAGAAAGCCCTATTCTGTTTGAAACTCTGAATACATGAGTATCAACCGCTATTCTCTGCTCGCCAAAGGCCTCTGCCATTACAACATTTGCAGTCTTGCGTCCTACTCCCGGAAGGCTGACCAGACTGTCGTAGTCTTCAGGAACCTCAGCGTTGAACTCCGACACAAGCACCTGAGACAGGCTTTTAATATTCTTTGATTTATTCTTATATAAACCTATTCTCTTTATAATGCTCTCTATCTCTTCAAGCGGTGCATCAGCTATGTCTGACGGTTCGGGATAACGTGCAAAAAGTTCTGGTGTCACTTTGTTGACACTAACATCAGTTGTCTGTGCAGACAGAACAACTGCAATGAGCAGATGGAATACAGTATCATAATCCAATGCACACGCAGCATCCGGGTAAGCTGCCTCAAGCTGATCGATAACTTCATATATTTCTTTTTCAGTCAGTATTCTTTTCTTACTCATAACATCTCCCTGTATATCTGATATACAAGTATTATACTACAGCTCAACTGTAATATTGTTAATTCAACTTATATTATCGCTTTCTATATATTGACAATATTTAAGATATATTTATAATAAAAGCAAGTATACAATTATTACATTTGTATATCATTTCAACCTGGAGGTACACTTCATTGTCAAATAAACAATTAGATCAGACAAATCAGCCACTCTCAAGCAGCCTTTTCTTTGATATCCAGAAAGACATCCTTTCCGGTGCTATCAAAAGTGAGACTAAGCTTACAGAGCAGACATTATGCAAGAAATACAATGTAAGCCGCACACCTGTCAGAGAAGCTTTCAGACAGCTTGAATCCGACGGCCTTATTGAGAATATTCCTAACCGCGGAGCTTTTGTAATAGGTCTGACCAAGAGAGATATATCTGATCTTTTTGATTTAAGATGCCTATTTGAGGTTCAGGCAATTGAATGGGCAATCAAACGTATGAGCGATGAAGAAATCGATGCTCTTAGAGAGACAATCGAGTTCATGGAGTTCTATACAATGAAGGGAGATGCAGAGAAGGTTCTCCACTTCAATTCAACATTCCACAATACAATTTATCAGGGTACCAAGGACAGAATGCTCCAGAAGACACTTTCAACATACCAGACATATCTCAAGCACTCTGCCCCACCACGTACATTCTCAGGAGACTATCTCAAGACTATCCTGGATGAGCACAAAGCTATCTTCGATGCTATTGATGCAAAGAATATAGCAGCAGCCAGAATCGCTATGGAGAAGCATATGAGTCAGTCAAAGCTCCGCAGAATGTCGAAGTATTTCTAAGATTAAATGCTAAAAGCCGATGCTTTATTGGAGCGCAGCCCAAAAGTTAGACACAAAACTAACTTTTGGAGCTGCACTTTTTTATAGCCTCGGCTTTTTTCTAATGCGTAATTATGCAGTTATTCGTATACAAGTATGCCGTCTCTCAAATCGCACTTCACGGTCTGACCTTCGAAAACTTCTCCCTTTATAATCTTAGCAGCAATTGCCGTCTCTACATTCTTCTGAAGGTAACGCTTGATTGGTCTAGCTCCGTAATGAGGATCATATGCCTCATCAGCAATATAGTTAAGAGCCGCATCGCTCATCTCAAGCTGAATATCTCTCTCAGCAAGTCTGCTCTTAAGACCGTTGAGTGAAAGTCTGATAATATCTGTAATCTGGCTCTTTGTGAGCGGATTGAAAGTTATAATATCATCAATTCTGTTAAGAAATTCCGGTCTGAAATATCCCTTGAGCTTGTTAATTACAGACTCTTCTACAGCTTCATCAATGCTTCCGTCTTCTTTCATATTATCTATTAGATCAGCACTTCCGATATTCGATGTCATGATTACAACTGTATTCTTGAAGTCTACTGTTCTGCCCTGATTATCCGTAAGTCTTCCGTCATCAAGAAGCTGAAGCAGAATATTGAACACGTCCGGATGAGCTTTCTCAATCTCATCGAAAAGGATTACACTGTAAGGCTTTCTTCTTACTGCTTCTGTAAGCTGTCCACCCTCGTCATATCCGACATATCCAGGAGGCGCTCCAACAAGTCTTGAAACTGAGTGCTTCTCCATATATTCCGACATATCGATACGTACCATATTGCGTTCAGTATCGAACAATGCCTCAGAAAGAGCCTTGGCAAGCTCTGTTTTACCAACACCTGTTGGCCCAAGGAAAATAAATGAACCGATTGGTCTATTCTCTTCTTTAAGTCCGGCTCTCGCTCTCAGAATAGCTTCTGACACAGCTGTAACTCCATTATCCTGACCTACAACTCTTTTGTGGAGAATCTCAGGCAGTCTGATGAGCTTGTCTCTTTCTGTCTCAAGAAGCTTATTGAGAGGAATGCCTGTCCAGGATGAAATTACTTCTGCAATCTCAGCTTCCGTTACTTCTTCTTTGAGGAGTCTCTCTTCTTCCTTGGCTGAAGCTGCAGCCATCTCCGCCTCAAGCTTCTTTTCAAGCTCAGGAAGAGTTCCGTATTTGAGAGCTGCGAGCTTCTCAAGATCATATGCCCTCTCGGCATCTTCAATCTCTCTTCTTACTTCCTCAATCTGCTGCTTTGTGGCCTTAGCCTGCTGAATCACATTCTTCTCATTATCCCACTGTGCTCTGAGCCCCGCGTTCTGTTCTTTGAGTTCGGCAAGTTCAGCTTCAAGTGCTTCTAATCTGGCCGCCGACGCTTTATCACTTTCCTTCTTGAGCGCCTGCTTCTCGATCTCAAGCTGCATGATTTTACGCGAAATCTCATCAAGCTCTGCAGGCATACTGTCTATCTCGGTACGTATTCTTGCCGCTGCTTCATCCATGAGATCTATTGCTTTATCAGGAAGGAATCTGTCGCTGATATATCTGTCTGATAGTGTTGCGCATGCGATAAGAGCGTTGTCCGTGATTCTCACGCCGTGATGAATCTCGAATTTCTCCTTGATTCCTCTAAGAATCGAAATTGTATCTTCGGAGCTTGGCTGATCAACCATAATCTTCTGGAATCTTCTCTCAAGTGCCGCATCCTTCTCGATGTACTTGCGGTACTCATCAAGTGTTGTCGCTCCGATGCAGTGGAGCTCTCCGCGAGCAAGCTTAGGCTTGAGCAGATTACCTGCATCCATAGAGCCTTCAGTTCTTCCGGCTCCGACGATGTTGTGAATCTCGTCGATAAAAAGAATTATTCTTCCGTCGGACTTCTCTATTTCGTTAAGGACTGCCTTAAGTCTCTCCTCGAACTCTCCTCTGAATTTCGCACCTGCGATGAGAGCGCCCATATCAAGAGCATAGATAGTCTTGTCCTTAAGTCCCTCAGGTACATCGCCGTTGAGAATTCTCTGAGCAAGACCTTCGACAACTGCAGTCTTTCCTACACCAGGCTCACCGATAAGTACCGGATTGTTCTTGGTTCTTCTTGAAAGTATCTGAATAGTATGTCTGATTTCAGAGTCTCTGCCGATTACAGGGTCAAGCTTGCCTGCCCTTGCCATCTCAACCAGGTCTCTGCCATACTTCTCAAGAGCTTCATAGTTATCTTCAGGGTTCTGGCTTGTTACTCTCTGGTTGCCTCTCACCTTGGACAAAGCTTCAAGAAAGCCATCCTTAGTAATTCCGAACTGTGATAATACGGCAGAATTCTTAGTACCCTTCTCATCGAGAAGAGCCAGATAAATATGTTCAACAGATACATATTCATCTTTAAACTGTTCAGCATACTTCTCTGCGCCCATGAAGAGAATATTGAATTGTCTTGATGCATATACTCCGTCGCTTCCACTGATCTTAGGAAGCTTGTCTATCTCTGCCTCAACTGCATTCTGTACAGAAGCTGCATTAATATTCATATTAGAGAGAAGCTTTGGAATTAGTCCGTCATTCTGCTTGAGAAGAGCAAGATGAACATGCACTGTATCGACCATCTGCTGTCCTTCTTCTATTGCGATATTCTGCGCGTCAAGGAGTATTCCCTGCGCGTTCTGTGTGTATTTCTCTATATTCATAAGCAATACCCCCTTATCTTTTGTAACTTAATGATAGTACCGCTAAATCAAAAAGTAAAGCATTTTTTAGCACTCGTTTAGATAGAGTGCTAACAATTCCTTCTATAATCTTCAACATAAAAAAACTGAACACCCTGCGATGTTCAGTTCGTTTTTAAAAGAAAATATTAATCAGAATATTCATCATACCGCTGATTGCAGGAGTAAGAATCAAATCTGTTACATTAAGTACAATCAGAATGATAAGTATTCCCGAACCATATCGATACACATTGTAGTACCAGGATTTCTTGCTCAAATCAAATATCTGTGTAACTATTCCCCATCCGTCAAGCGGAGGCACAGGTATAAGATTGAATACCATGAGGCAGAGATTTATCTGAACTGCATAGAAGAAAATATAGAACAGATTCTCCATCAACTCAGAACCGCTCGACTGATAAGCCCTGTATATGAAACCGCATACAAATGCCATTACTATTGCTATCACAAGATTAGTCATAACTCCTGCGATAGATACAAGAAACTCATCTCTTCTCGGTTTCTTATAGTATCGGTTATCAATCATCACAGGCTTTCCCCAGCCGAATCCGCAAAGCAGAAGTGCGATGAATCCGATAATATCGATATGTGCAATCGGATTAACAGTCAGTCTGCCCTGCACCTTTGGTGTAGGATCACCGAGCTTGTATGACATCACAGCATGTGCTGCTTCATGGAAAGAAAGCCCGATGATAATGCCTGGAAGCATAAGAATTTTGGTAAGTATATCCATTCAGCCCCCTAGTGATATATCCAGCCTTTGCCAGGGCTGAGATATTCTTTAAGTCTGTAATTATATGCATCCATAGCTGCTTCAAAATGAACCGGCTTCGCATCCTCGATACCAAGGAACTCTTCCATTATCCATTTTGCCATCAGCGGATTCAGAATAAGCAGAGGTCCTGTCAGATATGTAGCCATAAAGTTATTGCATCTGATGCCTTCTTCTTTAATCTCTTCGTTAGTGCCGTATCCGAGTACTGTGTCGAAAAGCTTCTCTTTGAGTCCATCACCGAATGAATATCCGAAGAGACTCTTGAATCCTACGACTTTTATCGCATCTTCTCCTTCTGAAGGAACGAAATCGCCAACGTAGAGTGAATTTACACGGTGAAGAGATGATCTTTTAGCTACAAAATCAAAGATTCCAAGTCCGTCAATTACCTTCTTGTCGTCCTCAATAATCTCTTTGCCGAAAACTTCCATTGCATTTCCGGTAATGAGGAATGCTTTACCTTCGTCGATTCTTGCTTTAATCTTCTCGATATATGGTCTGAGCGCGTTGATAACCTTGATCTGTGCACTCTCAGTCATAGTTCCAAGGTATACGAGTGCGATATCTTCGTCGATAAAAGCAGGTTTCTCTTTGATGGAGGTCTCTACGAATTCAAGCTCAGGGGCTGATTCGCGGAGGTATCTCATATTGGCAAGTTCACCGTAAAGATTGCAGATTTCAGGGAATAATACTTCAATCTTCATTATCTGTCCCCTCCTTCCGCTACTTTCTTTTCCATTGTCTTCTCGATGCTGTCAGCAATTTCATATGACAGCTCGAGTGAATCTGTTCCGTAGAACAGATATACATTGCTGCCCGGGAAGAGTTTTAGTCCGCTTGGGATATCGTGCTCGTCAGGAACAGCTGTAATTCTTTCATCAGGAACTCCTGCCATCTTGAGTCTGAGGTAGTAGTCCTTATATCTCTCACCTGTGATTACGATGTTCTTGATGCTGTCATTGTTAAGGAACTCAAAGTCACAGTCATAGAGCCAGCACATATTCTCTGACCATGTCTTTGTATCTCCAAGGCAGTTCATCATAAGCACGAGCTCTTTATTGCCAGGTCTGCCCGATACATAGTCGAATACTCTTGATGAAGCAAGCGCATTCTTCTCTTTGGACATCTGTCTGATAAAAGTATATGTTCCGATTTTCTTCTCATTGAAACGAGTTTTAACAATCTCAATTCCGTTGAGCATTTCCTGAACATCCTGCTGGCTGAAACCGAACTCCCTAAGCGCAGCAACTGTAGCTACAGTATTGTAGATGTTGAAAACACTGTCGTGAATAAGCTTGTACTGATAGTGAGCATCTTTTGTATCATTCGCTTCTTTAACAGTAACAAGCATATCATCCAGTTTGACATCTGTACCGAGATAATTGCAATCAGGTGATTTGAAATCACATTCAGGGCAATAAGCTTTACCGATGTGGTGATATCTCAGATAGTCATACTTGAGCACTGTATCGCACTTAGGGCATACCTGCATGTCATTAATCAGGTTGATGCATTCAGTGAGGTCCCCCTCCATTCTATCAACACCGAAATACACTCTCTCGTTGTCAGGTGCAACTGAACATGCAATCAGATCATCACCGTTGATTATGAGCTTAGTCTTTGCAGGCATCTCATCAGTGAGAATTCTCGCAATGTATTCTGGATGGCCGTTTCTCATAGTGGAGTCTCTTGTAAGGTTGTTGATTACAAGAATGTCCGGCTGGAATGCAGGGAAAAATCTTGTTACTGATCTTTCGTCTATCTCGAGGACTGCGACATCATATCTGCTCTTTCCGAAGATGTTCACACCCTTCATAAATAGTGTCGCAACGCCACTGCTGATGTTGCTGCCGTGAGTGTTCGACAGAGCGTCAATTCCTTTTACCGCAAGAGCATCCTTGATTAGGTTACAGCAGGTTGTCTTGCCGTTAGTTCCGGTAACTCCGATGATTTTCTTTGGCTTAGCTACACGCTTTAAGAAATCAGGACAGATCTTAAGTGCAACTATGCCCGGGAAATTGGTTCCGTTGTGCTTTGTAATCTTAAGAGCTATCAGCGAGAGCTTAGCAGCCCACAATGCAAGATAATATCTGATCATTGTCTTTCTCCTGAATTAAAGTATTTCTGTAAGCAGCCTTGAAATTGATTCGAGCAGCTTCTCTCCTAAAGAGATGTTCGCTCTGTCTTCGGCTGTATATTTTCTGCAGTAATGCAGATCTTTAAGGAATATTTCCTCCATAGCTTCTGCTACTGAAGCGTTATATATATATGCATTCGTCTCGAAATTCAGACGAAAACTGCGTATATCGAAATTTGTTGATCCTGCGGTTGCTGCTTCTCCATCAACTACAAGAGTCTTTGCGTGCAGGAATCCGTTCTCGTATATGTAAATATTTGCGCCTTCTTTGATGAGTTCACCTGCATTAAGAAGCGTTGTTCTGTATACGAACGGATGGTCCGGCATACAAGGAATCATAATATTTACTTCAACGCCTGATTTTGCTGCAATGAGAAGCGATTCCATCATCGCCTGGTCAGGAACAAGGTACGGAGTCTGAATATAAATTCGTTTCTTTGCCTGCGTAATCATTTTCATCATTGCGGTCTTATTCTCTTCTCTATCTGAATTAGGACCTGATGAAACAATCTGTATAGGAATATCTCCCGATTTCTGGACAATATCCTCCGGTTTAACGTGCATAACGTGAGGATTATCCGGATTGTGAGCATATCTCCAGTCAAGCATGAATCTGACTGTCAGAATCTTTGCAGCATTACCTACTATTCTGAGATGTGTATCTCTCCAGTATCCGAATTTTTTCTTAAGGCCGACATATTCTCTGGCAACATTGAAGCCGCCTATATATGCAATATTAGAATCTATTACCGCAATTTTTCGATGATTACGATAGTTGAATCTTATAAAGAGATATCTAATTCTCGGTTTGAAATAGAACTCGTATTTTCCGCCTGCTTCTTTGAACTCTCTGAGCTTACGTACATTCATCTGTTTGCTTCCCATAGCATCCATAAGGAGCTTAACTTCAACTCCTTCTTTTGCTTTTTCGGTAAGCAGATTGATAAAAGCTTTGCCTATCTCATCATCTTTAATTATGAAGTAGCAGGCGTATACGGATTCTTTAGCATTCCTGATATCTTCAAAAAGGCTCTTAAACTTCTCTTTACCGTCTGTAATTATATCTACACTAGTATTCGTTGTAACAAGCGAGTCATTATAATCCAGATTGAGCTTCATCATCGGAATCCAGCGTTTGAACAGATCATCTCTGTGACTATGATTCCTGTCCTGGATTATTTTCCGCTGATAATCACCAAGCTGTTTCTTAATATGCTCCTCTTCATCAGTCATACGGTCAACTTTGAGTCTTGATATATGCTGTGAGAAAACCAGATATCCGAAGAGTCCTATAGCCGGTACAAGGAAGAGTATTGATATCCATGCCAGAGTGGCAACCGGACTCTTTTTGTCAACAAAGATTATTACTAAAGCTATAATAAAATTGAGCACATAAATGAAGTTCACTATGTGCCCGAATGTCATATAATCGATTATTGACTGAAATACTTCCTGCATAATTAGTCCTCAACCATTACGCCTTCAAGGCTGAAGGTTTTGCTCTCTGTAATTCTTACCTTTACAAGGCTTCCCTCTACGAGAGACTCATTCTCAGCGGTAAAATTAACAAGCTTGAAGCCATCTGTTCTGCCAGTGTATGTATTCGCATCAGTCTTGCTTCGGCCTTCAACAAGAACTTCATATATACCATCCGTATACGCTAAGTTCTTCTCAAGTGAGATTCTGTTGACATCTTCAACCAGTCTGTCGAAACGTTCGTGCTTCACATCCTCTGGTATCTGATCTTCGAATCTTGCAGCCGGAGTTCCTTCTCTTGGTGAATAGATAAAAGTAAATGCTGAATCATAGCGCACTTCGTTGATAAGACTCAGTGTATTCTGGAAATCTTCTTCTGTTTCTCCCGGGAATCCAACAATAATATCTGTTGAAATTGTAATATCCGGACAGGCTTTACGAAGCTTTTCTATAATCTGCATGTACTTTGCTCTATCATAATGTCTATTCATCCTCTTAAGTACTCTGTCACTGCCGCACTGAACAGGAAGATGGATATTATGACAAAGCTTATCGCAGCTTGAGAAACAGCTTATCATATCATCCGAAATATCTTTTGGATGTGATGTCATAAATCTGATTCTCTCAAGTCCATCGATTTCATTTAATGTTCTCAGCAGATCAGCAAAAGAAGCTCCGTCAACCGGATCTCTGAAAGAGTCTACGTTCTGACCGAGAAGCATAACTTCTTTAACACCGTCTTTACACAGTTTCTCAACTTCTTTTCTGACATCACACACTGTTCTGCTCTTCTCACGTCCTCTGGTATATGGAACAATGCAATATGTGCAGAAGTTATCGCAGCCGTAGGTAATATTAACAAGAGCTTTATGCTTATAAAGCCTCTTTGACTCCATATCCTCTTCGACTACAGGATTATCTGCGATAATAGCATATTGTTTACGACCTGTACGAATTCTCTGCTCAAGAAGTTCAGGAAATCTTGCAATATTCTGCGTACCGAAAACAATATCAACCCATGCAAAGCTCTTCTTGATTTCCTCGACAACTCTTGGCTGCTGAGGCATACAGCCGCACACGCAGAGTATGAAATCAGGATTGCTCTTCTTGCGCTTCTTGAACTGTCCAAGAACTCCGAAGAATCTCTTGTCTGCATTCTCTCTTACGCTGCATGTGTTCATAACAACGACATCTGCTGAATATGGGTCTGCTTCGTGCTCATATCCGAGTGATTCCAGCATTCCCGCAATATTCTCAGAATCGTGTTCATTCATCTGACAACCGTATGTGATTATATGATAGCTGTGAGTCATTATTATTTCGTTTCTTCTTTCTTATCTCTAGTCATGAGTAAATTAAGTGCTTCATCAGGTGTAATATCACCCTTAATGATATTATAAGTCACTTCAGTTATAGGCATTTCAACTTCATACTTTTCAGCGAGTTCTTTTGCAGCCTGTGCTGTATAGAATCCCTCAACAGTTGATCCAACCTTCTCGAGTGCCTCTTCAGGTGAAAGTCCGAGACCGAGGAAAAGACCGAATCTTCTGTTTCTTGAAAGATTTGATGAACAAGTAACCATAAGGTCCCCGATTCCGGTAAGTCCTGCAAAAGTCTTTTCATCTGCGCCGATTGCAGCACCGAGTCTGCTGATCTCGTGGGCTGCTCTTGTCATGAGAGCAGCTCTCGCATTATTTCCTGACTTCATTCCATCAGAAACACC
>JAZUII010000054.1:0-6441 GCA_045642105.1 Anaerovoracaceae bacterium
GTTGTGTATTTGTCGATATCAATGTGAAGAAGTCTTTCTCCCGTGCTGGCGTCAATCGCATTGCACTCGCCCTTCGCCCTTAGGAAATTCGCTTTTTTCATATCAATCGTCCAGGCGGAATCAACCTTCTGATAATTAGGAATCTCCCCCGTCAGGAATGCGGTCTCATACAGTTCATCGGCAAGCCTGTCGACTGTAGCAAGTTTCTTGGTATCAATATCGAGCTGATAGTATTCTCCTTCTTGAGTCATATTCGGCATTTCCGGGCTGTCTTCGCCGGCCTTTGTTTCTAAGGCTTTTCCGTTTTCGATAAAATGCATGTCAAACAGATAATCTCCCTCGAATTCGAATTCGCTGCAGTCGATTTTTTTGAATTTCTTCTTCTCAAGATTACACTTGTAGAGCGCTATATAGTCACCTAGAATTGAAGCGTCATACATCGCAAAATAATACTCATCATCTGAAACCCTGATTGCGTCTGCCAGCATATAGTTGGTTTTCCATTTTGCCGGCACAATGTCTGAAAGAGGAACTTCTCCCACGAATTCCAGATTGTTCCTGTCATAGATTTTTACACAGCAGTCAACAGCCTCTTTGGAATCATCGAAATTGCATACTGCATAGAACAGCGCCCCTTTGTCGGACACGCCCCTTGTGTGCTCAGTAATATTATATACATAGTTCTCAGGCAGGAATCCAATATCTACTTTGTCAAACTTCTTAAGTACAGATTCAGACTCAAGATCGTAGATTGCGAGATAACCCCATCCGGGTTCTTCAGCGGAAGGAAGTATACCTATGCACTTTCTTCCGTCATCTATTATTTCCATCTGTATCAGCGGAACATAACGTTTTTCATATATCATTACGAAACCCCTTTCCCTGGTGTTGTTTGTCAGTAAGTTTATTTTACCACAGAGCTCTGTGGACCACGGTATTTATTTGCTGTAGGAGCGCAAATAGGCTTGACTGTCTGCGGCTTTTGGTAAATACTTTAATGAGAAAAACTGAAGATATTCTGGTCTTTCCTCTTGTTGATCTATTTGTCGGAAAAGTCAGAATATTTCTTGCAGAAGAAAGAACAGAAAACAACGCATGATTAGAAAAATTGATTTTGAAGAAGCAAAGAAGCTCATGGACAGCTGTGAAGCACTCATGATTATCGATGTTCGTGAGGAAAGTGAATACAATACAGGACACGCAATCGGAGCAGAGCTCCTGTCGATGTCTGACCTCACTTCCTCTGAAGGTGCAGAGCTTGCAGCGGAACTCATTCCTTCTATGGATACTCCTCTGATGCTCTATTGCAGGTCAGGCATCAGGAGCCGCAAAGCTTCTGTAATACTTGACAGCTTCGGATACACCTGCATCTATGATGTCGGCGGTCTTTCCGGATGGCCATACGGGCTCGAATACTAGCTTGAAAGAAAAGACAGACGCACAGTCTGTCTTGTATTTTGTCCTTTTTGCACTTCCTTCTACAGGCGTTTGGATTTCTCATAATAGGCGAGGAACTCTTCAAAGTCCATTGGCGACGGCGCCGCTGTCCAGACTATGATAATCGCATCCTCATCCGGCTGTTTGAAGTGAGGAGCCCCTGCCATTGCATATCTTACACCTTCGAAAGCTGCGCAGCTGCTCGGATCGAGAATTATATTCTCAGTGTCCTTAAGGTCTCCCAGCCTGCTCAGACAGCTGCCTTCACCTGCAGTAAAGCAGCCCGCCATATCAAAAGGCTTGGCCTCACGAATCATATCCTCTGCAGCGTCTTTTGTCGATCCGCAGAAGAAGCATGCATTGTCCCCCAGTTCTTCTTTATGCCTCTTGAGCTCTTCAATCCAGTAGCCCTCTCTGTCGTACGCAAAAATTACATAGATAGATGACTCACAGAGCTCTTGCGACAGCCTGCCTCTTCCCTCTGCCAGATACAGACGGCCTTTTATTTCTATAGGTGTGCCAAAGCGAGTACAGTCGCCGCACTCACCCGAACAGTCTGTCGCACAGCCTTTTGCCAGGCGTGCACGCATTTCCGGGATTTCTCTGATTGATACAATTCCACTCATACATACACCCTTTCTTTATATCGTTTCTTATGTGATTGTATCGCAAACGCACACCAGAAGAAAGTCTCCAGCATAACATAATACTACGCGTGGTCAAAGGCAAAGCTCAGCAGGATAATTAAATAAATTTATTGCTCTCTGAGTGTTTATCCGAGTGTTTTTTAATGAGTGTGTGATATAATTTACTTTAAATTAATATTGTTTTAACAAATATGATGGAGTTAATTATGGCTAAAAGGAGAATTGTTTTAACAACTATCTTCACAGTCATCTGCTTTGCATTTATGACCGTGACTTCGTTCGCTGCGGACAATGCTGTAACGGTCAAAAACAGTGCGGATTTCATGAAGGTTTGGAAGCAGATTGAAAAGAATTATGCCGATGATTATGACGCTGTTCAGAACACTACAATTAAACTGGACGGAAACATCGACATCAACGATGAGCTGAGCATGGCTCTTAATGGAAGCAAAGGTCTCAAGGTGAACCTTGATCTGAACGGATATGCGCTTAGAGGAATAGCAGAATCCCCTGACTATCTTTTTGATATCGGAAAAAATCTGAATCTGGTAATACAGGATTCAAGCGCGTCGCAGTCCGGACAGGTGTTCATTTTATGCAAAGACGGAGGAACCGGATCTTATGATGCAGTTTTCAGAATTGCAGACGGCGGACAGCTTACTCTTGAAAGCGGAACATTTAAGGGCAACGAGGACACTACCTGTGGAATGGTCCAGATAGACGAAAACGGACTGTTTACAATGAACGGCGGTACTATCTGCGATAATCGCTGTTCGATAATCAGACATGCTGTCAGCTGGGATGAATGTGGTTCTGCAGTTGATATTGATGACGGAAAGTTTGTCATGAACGGCGGTGTTATCCGTGACAATACTCAGTGGAACGATGGTGCGGCAGTTGTAGTAGATACTAATAACAGCAACGATGTTGAGGGCGACTTCGGATTCGAGATGAGAGGCGGCCTGATCACAAACAATACAACTTGTGAAAATGGCGCCGGCGGAGTCTTTATTGACGACGGCAGAGCATCCTTTACCGGAGGAGTAATAAAAGGCAACGCGGTTGCCCCGGACATGATGGGCTATCTGGATGTAGATAACGATGCAACAGATATCCTTATCGACACCGGTGCAGAATCCTGCTACTTCGGCGGCGATTTTGTATGTGAGTATAACAGTCAGTCAGAACTGAACAAGGCAATCTCCGTTAAAACATCAGGCTTTAACAGTGCTGATGCTCCTGAATTCGGTGGCAGTGTACACCTCGATGCTATTCTGATCGAGGATGGCTGGTATTATGATCCGGGAATCGTATGCAAGGACATTGATACATCTCCCAAGGGTCATGCATGGATAGGCCTTTGCGAAGCAACTGAGAATATTAAAATATACACAGATGTAGATGAGAGTTCAGATCACTATGCGACAGATACTAATCTGACAAAGTGCTTCTTCACCTGTGCGCTGGGAGAAGATCCTGACAGGGCCGGTCATGTTATGCACTGGGACGAGGATGAGAGCATGTGCGCAGTGTATAAAGACAATGCATTACAGTACATTGGCGTGGTTGAAGCAGATAACCACAGCGAGGCTCCTATCTGCCTTACGTCCTTTAATAAGGAAAAGTTTGTAGATACAGACGACATTGCTATCCCTGACTCAAAATATGGATACTCCTGGGATGTTAAAAACAGAGCACATTTCGTTTCTACTGAAGCGGCAGTTAAAACAAGAAATGCAATCGACTGGGTCGACATGGAGTACGCCGGCGGTATCGATGAGCAGATCTCGAGCCCGGTAGTAATTAAAGAGGAAAAATCTTCAAGCGGTAAAGCGTACGATACTGTATATTCATATGAGATAAAAAATACAATTAGAGACGGTTCTAAGGAATATACACGCCTGGCTTACAATACGCTTGAGTTAACAACTGCCAGAAATGCAGTTGAATCCAAAGTAACAATGGATCCAAAAGAAGAATATGCTATCGATCACTACAGAACAGGACAGACTGTAAAGATCGAAGCTGATTACCCGAAGAATTCCGATTGCTTTAAGGAATGGGAGATCAGTACTGACTCCAAGTATAAGGACGCTGTAGACAAAGCGATTCCTGAAGAAAAGAGAACTGAAGATGTTCTGACATTCGAAATGCCGGCAGTATCTAATATGAGAATCACTGCGAAATATTACCCTGTATATTCCATTCAGGGTGAAGGCTTCACGGCATATAGAATTGATGGTTCAGAAGAAATCCCTGTAACAGACCCTCTGATGGCAGGAAAAACTGTAAAGCTTGAGGCAAATGGCCTTGAAGAGCTTAGCTGGCCTAGATGGATTATTTACAAGCTTGAAACCGATGAAAGCGGTGAGCTTGTCAATAAGACTGATGTAACTTCAGAGCTTCTGGGGGATGGAGCGATTCCAGAATCTCCTGAGTTTGCAATGCCGGAGTACGATATCGAAGTAGTCTGCAGCGAAGCAGGTCATACAGTAGTAAATTCACCATATGCATCAGTAAAGGTAAATAGCGAGGAACCTAAGCCGGCAGGAAAGATCGCAGTTCCATACAGTGCAGATACGACACTGCAAGTAACACTGGATGAAAGTAAGATCCCTGAAGGTCATAATTTCATCGGCTGGGATATGATTTTCATATTTACAAACGGAGATGAAGATGCAGATGCCGGAGATGCGTTCGCACCACTTGATGGTGTTAAATCATTCCAGCTCAGCTTCGCTGATATCTGTGATTACTACGGCGCAGGAGATCTTTCAGCTATACGTGAGATCAGACTTACAGCAAGATATGACAAGAAAATAGATTTTGATGCTAACGGCGGCAGCGGAGAAATGGACGCTGATACTCATAACCCTGCTTACAAGTATGGACTGCCTGCGTGCAAATTCACTGCACCTGAAGGTCAGCGTTTCGCTGGATGGGCATATGAGCCGGACGGTGCTCCAATGAAAGTCGGACATTTAATTTCTGTTGAAGAGGATATAACACTTTATGCAATCTGGGAGGAAATACCTGCAACAGTAAGTGTGAAACTCCATGCCAATGACGGAACTGACAATACAAAAACTGTCAAGGCAGCAAGCGGCGAATATCTGCTTCCGGCCACTACTTTTGAGGCACCGGAAGACAAGGCGTTTGCAGGATGGTCATTCATAGCTAACGGAGAAGTGATTGCTGACAAGAGCATTGACTTAGTATATGATACTGAGCTCTATGCAATCTGGAAAGATGCAGACCATCATCATGTTTTCGATACAACTACTGTTGAACCGACATGTACAGCCGGCGGCTACGACATCCACAAATGCAGCTGCGGTGAAACCAAGACTGACAACTTTACAGATCCTAAGGGCCATGACTGGGGCGATTATGAGACTCTCGCGCCTACCGGCTGCGGTAACAAGGGTGTAGAAACCCGTATATGCAAGGTGTGTGGTCTTTCTGAAACAAGAGTAATTGAGAAGACTGATCATGTTTTCGAATCAGATTTCACTGTAGATCAGAAAGCTACAACATACTCTGACGGAAGCATGTCCAGACACTGCAAGAACTGTGATGCAACAACAGATAGCACAGTTATTCCGGCAATCGGTGCAGCGGTACTTGCAGATTCATATTATACATATAATGGATCAGCCAAGTTACCGGAAGTAAAGCTTGTTGACAGAGAAGGAACAGAACTTGTCTGCGATACTGACTTCATTGTAAAATACAGCGACAATATCAATGCCGGAACAGCAACTGTGGTAATTGAATGCCGCGGCAAATATGAAGGCACAATTATCTCTGAGTTCAGAATTCTCAAGGCAACTCCAACGCTGAAGATTACTTCTTCATCAAGAACAGCGAAGTACAGTTCTGTAAAGAAGAAATCTATTTACCTCTCTGCACTGACAGTAAAAGGTGCAAAGGGAACAAAATCCTTCCGCAAAGTCAGCGGTTCATCAAAGCTGACTATCACAAAGAGCGGCAAGATCAAGGTAAAGAAAGGAACAAAGAGAGGAACCTATCGTATCAAGGTCAAAGCTGCGAGCGCATCAACTGCAAACTACAAATACGCAAGCACAACTCGCACAATAACTGTCAGAGTTAAATAACTGAATACAACTGATACCCAAGAGAGCTCAAGAAATTGAGCTCTCTTGTTACAGGAGGAAAGATGAAACAAACCAGGATATTATTTATTTGCCACGGCAATATCTGTCGAAGCACAATGGCTGAATACTACATGAAGCACCTCGTCGAAAGTCGCGGCCTCTCATCGCTCTTCGAGATTGATTCCGCCGCAACTACCAACGAAGAGCTCGGTAACCCGGTTCATCCGGGCACACGCCGA
>JAZUII010000055.1:0-14004 GCA_045642105.1 Anaerovoracaceae bacterium
AGAGTAGCAGGGATTACAATCAGAATTGCATTGATATCGAACTTAGGTGCGAGGAAGTTAGGAAGTGCAAGCCATGCTGCCTCGTGTACCTGTGTGAAATCAACAAGTCCGAAAGCAAGAGCAGCAACATATCCTACGATGATTGAAATCAGGATAGCGATTGCAGCAGCGAATCCTCTGAAGACAACCTGTCCGAATACAGCAACAATCAGAGTGATGAGGAATACAGTTACGAACTTAGGATCGATAGATGTATATGAATCTGTAAGAACGATTCCGCCGTTCTGTGCTGCATTTGATGCGAGCTCAAGTCCGATGAGGGCAACAACAGGACCCATTGCAGCAGGTGGAAGAATGATATCAATCCACTTTGTACCGACAAACTTGATAATCACAGCTATCAGCATGAATATAATACCGGTAACAACGAAACCGCCGAGCGCGTACTGATAACCATAGTTAGGATCGGTAATCAGAAGCAGTGCCGGTGAGATAAAAGCAAAGCTTGATCCGAGATAAGCCGGTGCCTTTCCCTTTGTGATAGCGATGAAGATCAGTGTTCCTATACCGTTCATAAGAAGGGCGATAGCAGGGCTGATACCAAAGATGTATGGTACGAGCACTGAAGCACTGAACATTGCAAAAGTGTGCTGGATTGAAAGAGGAATTCCCTTAAGAAGAGGAACCTTTTCTTCAACCTGAATGATTCGTCTTGTCTGACTCATTGCTGTCTCCTTTTTCTATTCAATTTGTCTCTAAAAATGTTTAACCTTTCCAATTATACGGTTTTGGAAGAAAATTTCAACACAAATCTTAAATATTTATTATATTTTTTATAGCTGCATCAGGGTATATAATTGAAGCATAGAAATGATGTCAAAGGAGGACGGTACAATGACATTTATGGAACTTGCAAAAGCCAGATTTTCGGTAAGAGCATTCAAAGAAACGGATATCGAAGAGGAGAAACTTGCTAAGGTAATCGAGGCAGGAATGATAGCACCAACTGCTAGGAATTCACAGCCGCAGAAGATATATGTAGTGCGTGATCCGGAGAAGCTTGCAACTCTCGGCACACTGTCACCTTCAATCTACGGCGCGCCATGCGTGATGGTTTTCGCATACGACAATCAGAAGGCATGCACCCTTGGAATGAGACCCGGATATAATTTCGGAGAGATGGACACTACCATCGTTCAGACACATATGATGCTTCAGGCTGCTGAGCTTGGGCTTGGAACATGCTGGGTCGGAGCTTTTGAGCCTCGAGTTGAGGAAGCTCTGGGTATAAAAGACGATGTAACTGTATGTGCGCTTATGCCAATCGGATATCCGGCAGATGAGGCAGTTCCTTCACCACTGCATGAGGCCAGTGCTCCAATCGAGGAGCTCGTAGAGTTCATGTAGAATTTTTCGAACAGGGGGTTCCTGATATGAAACAGACTGAAATTACCAAAGCTATGCCGCTGCTGGATGCAGAAGGAAATCTTATGCAGAAAGGTTTTGCCCGCAAACTTATTCCTGTATACGACAAGACAGCGGTAAAAGGCGGCTTTGCCCGTCTCAAGGAGTGGGATTACTATTATATCGGAAATGAGCGTTACGGCGTTGCTCTGACTATTGCAGACAACGCGTATATGGGACTCGATTCCATTTCTTTCCTGAATTTCGAGGGAGAGCCATGGGAGATTACAAAGAGCCCTATGAGCGTATTCCCTATGGGAAAACGCAATCTTCCGGAGTCGTCTGCAGAGGGCTGTTCAGAGTCTGCCGGAAAGGGTTATGCGCTCCAGTTCACTGTATATAACGGTGAGAGACATCTCATTGCTCATATGGACAAGTTCAGAGGCGATGAGGCTATTGATATCGACATCATGCTTCGTAATGAGCCGGAAGAGTCAATTGTAGTCTGCACACCGTTTAACAAGAAAGCGCACTTCTATTTTAACCAGAAGATTAACTGCATGCATGCTTCAGGCACTGCGAGAATCGGCAAAGATACATATGAGTTTAAGGATGGCGAGGCCTTCGGTCTGCTCGACTGGGGCAGGGGAGTCTGGACCTACCATAACACCTGGTACTGGGGTTCAGCTTCAGGCCTGGTTGACGGTGAAGACTTCGGATTCAATATCGGCTACGGTTTCGGTGACACATCGGCAGCCAGTGAGAACATGCTTTTCTACAAGGGAAAGAGCCACAAACTGTCACAGGTAACATTCAATATTCCTGAGGATAAGAATGGCAAATGCCTTTTCACTGAACCATGGACATTCACAAGTGATGACGGAAGATTCGAGATGAATTTCGTGCCTGTAATCGACAGAGCATCGTGCACTGATGTCAAGCTGATAAAAAGTGATCAGCATCAGGTTTTCGGAAGGTTCACAGGCAAGGCTGTGCTGGATGATGGAACTGAGCTTGAGATTAAGGATTTCTTCGGATTTGCCGAGAAGGTTGAGAATAAATGGTAGAAAGCATACAAAAAAGCGGCTCAGTAATGAGCCGCTTTTAGCATTTATTTATTTTGCCTCTTTGAGTGCCTGCGCGAGCTGGTCCGGGCATGATGTTGGCTTGAAGCCGCATGTGATGCCTTCCAGTCTTGCGATTGCATCGTCAACCTTCATTCCCTGTACGAGGGAAGCAATTCCTTTGAGGTTTCCGTTGCAGCCGCCGTAGAATGCAACTGATTTGATTGTGTCGCCATCAAGCTCGATATCTATGAGCTGTGAACATACACCCTTAGGTTTGTACTGCATAACTGCCTCCTTTATTATTAAAGTCCTGTAGCCTCAGCAACTTCGCACATCGACTCAAGAGCGATATCGATGAACTCATCAAAGCTGATGCCTGTCTTCTCGATTTCAGCCATGTACTGTCTGTTAGCTCCTGCAGCGAATCTTGCTTCTTTGAAACGCTTTGTAACTGACTTATGCTTAACGCTTGCAATCTTCTTGTCAGGGTAGATTTGTGCGATTGCCTTGAGGAAACCGCTCATAGGATCAGCTGCAATGATTGCATACTCGAGAGTTGTCTCAGGGTTCTTGCCGCAGATTGGGTTGTGAGCCATGATTGCATTGCAGAGCACATCATCGTTATAGCCTGCTTCCTTGAGCATACGAGCTGATGTAGGACCGTGAGTTGAAAGATCTTCTCTCCATGGACAAGTCTCCTCGTCGAGGTCGTGAAGAAGACCAACGCAGCCCCAGTATTCAACATCATCCGGAGCAAGTCTCTTGGCAAGTCCTCTCATGATTGCCTCTACCTGCATGCTGTGAAGAATATAGTTCTCACCCTTAACGTTCTTGTTGAGAAGATCCCAAGCTTCCTGTCTTGTAATTCTAGCCATAATATTTCTCCTTCTGCAGAGCGAGAGCCGAATGCCGGCTCTCTTCATAGTACATGTTAATTCTACAACGCAACAGCGATATCTACAAGCTTTGCGAAAGTATCCGCAACTTCTTTTCCTGTCTCGTCTACTTCTGCCGCAGTGATTACAGAATCTTCGATTACGCCTGCCGCCATATTTGAGAGACAGGAGATACCGATAATCTCAAGACCTGCGTGGTTGGCAACGATTGCTTCAGGAACAGTCGACATTCCTACAGCATCACCGCCGATTGCCGCAAAGAATCTGATTTCAGCAGGCGTCTCGAAGCAAGGACCTGTGAGACCTACGTATACGCCTTCGCACAGTTCGATGCCTTCAGCTGCTGCTTTGACCTTCATCCTTTCGCGGAGGGCTTTATCGTAGACGTCCGACATATCCGGGAATCTTGGACCGAAATCGTCGAAATTCTTGCCGATGAGCGGGTTGCGTCCTGTGAGATTGATATGGTCACTGATGAGCATCATCGAACCGGCCTTGTAGTGAGGGTTGATGCAGCCCGAGGCGTTGGTGATGATGAGACGCTTGATGCCCATTCTGATGAGCACTCTGTAAGGGAAGACGACTCTGTTGATATCGTGTCCCTCGTAGTGGTGGAAGCGTCCTGCGAGAATTACAATGCGCTTGCCTTCGTGAACACCATAGATTACCTCACCGTAGTGTCCTGCGACAGTTGGTGCGATAAAACCGGGGATTTCTGAGTACTTGATACGGATGGCATTCTCGATGCGGTCAGCGTATGTGTTGAGACCGGAACCAAGCACGATAGCAAGCTCCGGATCTACAACACCTTTCTCCTTGAGGAATGCGACAGTTTCATCAATTTCAGCCAGCGACGCGTAATTGATATCTTCGCTGACATCGATTACTGTTGTAGTCTTGTATATATCCGTCATTGATGCACCTCTATACTATTTGATCAGAAGTTCAGCAATCTGAACTGCATTTGTTGCAGCACCCTTACGAACCTGGTCGCCGCAGCACCAGAGGTTGATGCCGTTCTCGTGAACGAGGTCTCTTCTGATTCTTCCTACAAATACGATATCCTGGTCGCTTGTAACGATTGGCATTGGATAGATTTTGTTGTCGCCATCGTCATAGAGCTTTGCTCCCGGAGCCTCAGCGATAGCCTTGCGTACGTCGTCGAGGTCGAGGTAATCCTCTGTAACAACAACAGCACTGATAGCGTGTGAGCGCTCAACAGGAACTCTTACGCATGTGCATGAAACCTTGAGCTCAGGAAGATGCATGATTTTGCGGCCTTCATTCTGAAGCTTCATCTCCTCGCTTGAGTATCCGTTCTCACCGAAGCCACCAATCTGAGGAATCAGGTTGAAAGCAATCTGGTGCTGGAATACCTTTGGCGCAACTTCGTCCTTGCGTCCCTCGAGGATGAGCTTTGACTCCTCGAACATCTCAACAGGGCCGCCTGCGCCGGCTCCGCTTGTTGCCTGGTATGTTGAAGCTGTGAGAGTCTTGATCTCTGAGAGCTTGTTGATTGCGTTGATGGCAACGAGAGTGATGATTGTGGAGCAGTTAGGGTTGGCGATGATGCCGTTGTTCTTGAGAGCGTCCTCAGGGTTGATCTCAGGAACTACCAGAGGAACATCCTCGTCGAGTCTGAATGCGCTTGAGTTATCTACGAAAACAGCGCCTGCTGCCTTGATTGCAGGTGCGAATCTCTTAGCTGTGTCATTCTCTGCTGCTCCGAGTACGATGTCGAGTCCTGCGAAGGAATCGTCCTTTGTCTCGTGTACAGTAATCTCGCCAAATGGTGTGCTTACTACCTTGCCCTCACTTCTTGCGCTTGCGAGAAGACGCAGCTCTTCGATAGGGAAGTTCCTTTCTGCGAGAATCTTAATCATTTCCTGACCTACGGCACCTGTAGCGCCGATAATTCCAACATTATATTTCTTCATTATGTTCTCCTTAATGTTGATGTAGGGACGGCCCGCTGGAGCCGTCCCTTGATTATAGCAGATTATTTAGCGAAACTGTCATACAGAACGCGGATTCCTTTCTCGAAATCTTCTGTATATACTCCGACCATGATGCAGATCTCATCAGAGCCCTGCTCAATTGTTCTTATATTGACGTTATTTGCACCGAGTGCAGCGAAAATTTTACCTGAAATTCCTGCGCGATATGCCATCTGTCTTCCGACGATAGCTATCATACTGATGCCGTCGGTGAGTTCAACGTCCTCTATATTGCAGGTTTCCTTAATCTCTGTGATGAATTCGTACTGCTTGCCGCTTATTGAAGCACTTGGAACAACCAGAGAGAAGCAGTCTACACCGTTGGAGATACTTTCGACGGAAACCTGGAAACTCTCGCAGATTCCGAAGACTTTTCTCAGCATGGCAACCTTGCTTACCATATTAGCCTTGTGGATGTTGATGATGGAGAAATCCTTCTTGCCTGTGATTCCTGTAATGAATCTTGCATTCTCTTCATCACTTGCTTCCTCGAAGCTCTCTCGGATGATAGTGCCCGGATCTTCCGGAGCGTTGGTGTTTCTGATATTGACAGGAATGTCCTTGCGTCTTACTGAGAAAACCGTATCTTCATGAAGAACGGATGCTCCCATGTAGGAAAGCTCTCTCAGCTCAGAATAAGTTACTCTTGCGATAGACTTAGGATTGTCTACGATGCGAGGGTCAACCATGAGAATTCCTGATACATCAGTCCAGTTCTCATATACATCAGCATCGAGTGAAGCAGCAGCGATAGCGCCTGAGATGTCTGATCCTCCACGTGAGAAAACCTTGATTCTGTCTCCAGGGGCTATACCGTAGAAGCCAGGGGATACGATTCTGCCGTACACCTCGAAAATCTCCTTGAGTGCAGCTTCTGTCTTCGCATAGTCTACTGTTCCATCGTGCTTGAAAATCATCCACTCTGTGGCATCGATGAATTTGTAACCGAGGTACTCTGCCATAAGCTTCGCATTGAGATACTCACCTCTGGAAGCCAGGTAGTCAGGGCTTGTTCCCTTGCGAACATCGCCGAAAATATCTTCAAATTCAGCATCGAGGTCAATCTTGAGACCGCAGTCATCTACGATAGCCTGATACCTTTCTTTAATCATATCTGCTACATTGTCGAAAGGCACATCATACTTGAGATGTGCGTGGCAGAGATAGAGCAGGTCGGTAACCTTTGTATCCTTACTGAATCTTCTTCCCGGCGCAGATACTACGACCATCTTTCTGTCTGCGTCTGCCTCGACAATTGCTTTTACCTTGGCGAACTGCGCACCGTCACTCAGAGACGAGCCGCCGAATTTACAAACTTTTAACATTATATATAACCTCTTATTTATTCACTGATGCATGCAAAGAACATAGCTTTGCCTCTTTCTTTGCGATGCTGTCCCATAGCGTGCATCTCGCTGACTGATACGGGCTTTGAGATACAGTAGTAAATGCCGTCCTTCTCTTCGAAGCTCTCAATCATAGGCTCGATGTGCTCGCACATTCTGTTGTGGCGGATATAGTATCTGCGAAGAACACTGTCGTTGTCCACTGCATATTCCTTTGCAGAAGCCTCGCTCTTCATCTCGATGCCGTCTCTGATATCGATAACATCCTCGATTACAGACTGTCCTGTCGGGAGGCTGCCGGCACCCTGTCCGTAGAAGGAGAGAGGTCCGACACTCTCTGCAACGAGTGAGATGAGGTTGAAGTTAGCTTTTACATTAGCCTCGAGTGCGTTCTGTGTAAAAAGTGTAGGCTCTACGCACGCGCTGATCTTATCGCCCTCAAGCTTTGATTTCATCATCAGCTTGCATGTGTAGCCGTGAGCGTTGAACCACTCGATATCGCATGCATCGATAGTGTCGATGCCGTAGCAAGGAACCTGATCCTCTGTGATGGTTGTTCCATATGCGATATTGGAGGAGATTACAGTCTTTCTGAGAGTGTCTGTTCCCTCGATATCTGCTGCTGGATTAGCCTCAGCGTATCCGAGCTCCTGAGCCTTCTTGAGAACCTCTCCGAAATCAGCACCGTTCTCGTGCATATTATCGAGGATGTAGTTTGCTGTTCCGTTGACAATTCCTCTTACCTCTGTGATTGTGTCGCACCGTCTTGTTCTTGCCAGGTTGAAAAGCCATGGAATTCCGCCGCCTGCGGATGGTGTGTATCTGATTGACACGCCGTTAGCTGCTGCACACTCAGTGAGCTCTTTGTAGCATGCACTGATAAGGTTCTTGTTAGGTGTAACTACATGCTTTCCTGCATTCAGGCATTCGAGCACGAATTTCTTAGGGACATCTATGCCTCCCATTGCCTCGATAACGAGCTCGATATCAGTATCGGTGGTGATATCGCTAATCTCTGTTGTGAATCTGTCTGCAATATCCTCGTATCCAGGGCGTACTTTGAGATCGAGAATCTTCTTAACTTCGATATCTGAAGCCGCCTTGGCAACCTCGTATGCACCGCTTCCTACTGTGCCGAAACCCATAATAGCAATTTTCATAAAGTCCTCCAAAATATATCAATAGAATAAAAAACCTGCGAGGCGATACAGCCCTCGCATATGTGTCCGCAAAATAAAAACACTTGTATTTAATATGAGAATAATGTATCATATATACACAATTATTGCAAGATAAAAAGGTTAAAAACGGTGTAGACATGATAAATTACATTAGCACAAGAGATGATTCGCTCAAATTCACTTCCGCTGAAGCTGTCCTGAATGGACTTGCAGCTGACGGAGGCCTTTATGTTCCGGAGAATCTCGATGCTATTAAGCTCGATTATAAGGAAGTTATTGCAAAGGATTACAGAGGAATGGCTAAGGCTGTTTTCAACAAATTTTTCTCTGACTACGGCGAAGCGAGAATTGATGCTATCGTAGAGAGAAGTTATGAGAACAAGTTCACTGCTCCTGAGATTACTCCTGTTGTAAAAGTTGGCAACGGTTATGTGATGGAGCTCTATCACGGCCCAACATGTGCTTTCAAGGATGTGGCTCTTTCTGCACTTCCTAATCTTATGACAGTTGCAAGAGATATGACAGGCTTCAAGGACGAGATCCTCATCCTTACAGCAACAAGCGGCGACACCGGTTCAGCTGCACTTCACGGTTTCTCAGATGTACCTGGAACAAGCATTATTGTTTTCTATCCTGACGGAGGCGTATCGGAGACACAGAAGCTCCAGATGGTAACTCAGAGCGGAAAGAATACATGTGCCTGTGCGGTAAAAGGCAATTTCGATGATGCGCAGAGCGGCGTTAAGAAGCTTTTCACTGAGATTCCTCAGCCTGCAGAGGGTGTATCTCTTTCAAGTGCTAACTCAATCAATATCGGAAGACTGGTTCCGCAGATTGTATATTATTTTGCAGCATACAAGGCTCTTGCTGAGAGCGGCGAGATTAAGGTTGGAGATAAGGTTAACTTTACTGTTCCTACAGGCAACTTCGGCGACATCATGGCGGGATATTTTGCAATGAAGATGGGGCTTCCTGTTGAGAAGCTTATCTGTGCTTCCAACAAGAATGATGTTCTTACAGAGTTCCTCGCTACGGGACACTATGATAAGAGAAGAACTTTCTACAAGACTACTTCGCCATCGATGGACATTCTGGTTTCATCGAACCTCGAGAGACTTCTCTATTATGTATGCGGTCTTGAGAACAACAAGAAGTACATGAAGGCACTGGCTGAGTTCGGCGAGTATCAGATTGAGCCTGAAGAGCTTGCAGCTATCCAGGAGGTTTTCGTAGGTATTGCCTGTGATGATGAGGTTGGTGCTGAGGTGATCAGAAAAGTTTTCAAGGATGAGAACTATCTCATGGATACTCATACTGCTATCGCATGGGGTGCTTTCGAGAAGTTTGCTGAGTGTGACTGTGAGGCGGCGGCTCTTCCAAATGTAACTCTTTCAACAGCTTCACCTTACAAGTTCACAAGAGCGGTAATCAATGCTCTCGGAGAGACTGAAGAGGTATCTGATGAAGATAATATGAAGAAGCTCGAAGCTGTAACAGGCGCTCCAATTCCAGCTCCGCTTGCCGGAATTTTCTCAAAGGAGATTCGCCACAAGGATGTTATCGAGTGTGCAGACATGAAGGAGTATGTTATTTCTAAGGCTTCAAAGTAAGGAGTGACTATGAGTGGCAAATATCTCGTTGTAGATAAGTGTATTCTACCTTCATATTGTGAGAAGGTTGCCGAGGCGAGAAGAATGCTCGATGACGGAACAGCCAAGGATGTAAGCGAGGCGGTCAAAATAGTCGGCATTTCGAGAAGCACCTATTACAAGTATCGCAATTTCGTCAAGGAGATGAGCTCTGTTGCATACAACAGACATGCTATGATTTCTATGATGATGACTCATGAAGTCGGTGTTCTCTATGCGGTGCTCAAGGTAATATCTCATTACAGTTACAGCGTGTGGACTATTAACCAGAATCCACCAGTTGACGGAAAGGCGAATGTTGTAATAACACTCGATCTGGGCGATGAATCCGACGATCTTGATGAAATGATTTCCGAATTGGAAAGATTAAGGGGACTTTCAAGGGTTCAATTGTTAGGAATAGACTGATATAATTACAGAAGGCTTCCGGTAATGGGGCCTTCTGTTTAGTTATTTTGGATGGTCAGGATATTTGGAGATTAGATAATGGATTTCAAGCAGATAGAGGCTTTCGTTAATGTCGTTAAGTACAAGAGTTTCAGCAAGGCGGCTGATGCTATGTTTTTCACTCAGCCTACAATCAGTACTCATGTGAGCAATCTGGAGAATGAGCTTGGTGTGAAGCTTCTTAACAGAAAGGGTCGCAAGATAGAACTGACACCTCAGGGCTCAGTTTTCTACAAATTTGCAGTAGATATGGTAAATGAGAGGGCAATGGCTATTGCGGCACTTGAGGAATCTTCTCACAGGATTGGCGGTACACTGGAGATTCAGACATCATCCATTCCGGGCGTGGCTTTCCTGCCTGAGCTGCTTGCAAGTTTCCGCGAACAGAACGGGGACATTCAATACTATGTATCTCTTTCGGATACACAGGAAGTAATAGACAATCTTATCGACAGGAGAGGGGAACTCGGTTTTGTCGGAAGCAAGCCTTCAAGCAGCAACTTCGAGTGCACGAAGCTTTTCTCGGACAAGACAGTTCTCATTGCGCCAAAGTCATTCGGACTCGGCGAGACAGTCAGCCTCAAGGATATAATGAACTGTCCTTTTATCTGGAGAGAGACGGGATCGGCAACACGAAAGATTTTCGAAGATGAAGTTGCGCTTCTCGGATATGACAGATCGGATATCAAGGTTGCAGGTCTGATGGATGATATCATCTCAATTGTAAGATGCGTCGAGAGCGGACTGGGGGTTTCTGTAGTTTCCAAGAAGGTTGCTGATTCAATTTCATCGGACAGGATATCGATATCTGAGATTAATGAATATAAGGAAGATAGAGATTTCTATATGATTAACCTGAAGAATATATCGCTGTCACCGCTGGCTGCGACATTCAAGGAATTTGTAGAGAAAACTCTGAAGTAGTAATAATATCTATATAAAAAAAGAGCCCAACAGTTTTTTCACTGTTGGGCTGTTATTTTTAGTCGCAGATTTCTATGTATTTGTCGGTCTTTGATTTGAAGTATCCGATAACCGCGTTCTCACAACCGGCTTCGCCAAGCTGATACTGCAGTCTCTGCAGATGCTCCTGCGGTACGGATATCAGCAGACCGCCTGATGTCTGTGGATCATAGAGACAGTCGATTCTCGCTCTGGATGTGTTCTTTGCTCTGTTCACTACATCATCCTCGAGATAGCCTCTGTTGCGGTATGCGCCCGCAGGGATGACGCCCATTGTCGCAAGCTCGAGTGCCTTGTCGAATACCGGAACTGCTCCCGCATACATTTCGAGTGTGAGTCCGGCTGTCTTTGCCATCTCTGCAGCATGGCCGAGCAGACCGAAGCCCGTGATATCTGTGCATCCGCTTGCTTTTACACCGGCAGTTGCGTCAAAAGCATATTTGTTGAGCTCTGCCATTGTCTTAATCATAGCGGCGCTTTCCTCAGGAGTCAGAAGGTCGGCCTTGTCTCCTGTTGTAAGTATTCCGCTTCCAATTTTCTTGGTGATTACCAGGAAGTCGCCCTCGCGTCCGGTGTTGGCTAGAATATCTGAAGGCTTTGCGAAGCCTGTGACACTGAGTCCGTACTTTGGCTCATTGTCCTCGATGCTGTGACCGCCGACTATAACAGCGCCTGCCTCGTTGACCTTGTCGTTGCCGCCCTCCAGAATTGCTTTTACCGCTTCAAGAGGAAGACAATTTGGGAAGCAGAGCAGATTCATGGCGAGCTTAGGTGTTCCGCCCATAGCAAAAACATCGCTCAGCGAATTTGCTGCGGCAATCTGTCCGAACATGTACGGATCGTCAACTATAGGAGGGAAAAAGTCTATTGTGTTAATCATAGCGACGTCATCGCTTACTTTGTATACGCATGCGTCGTCGCTGCTCTCGAAGCCAACCAGGATATCTGGATCCTTTATCTTTGGAAGGCCTGCGAGTATATCGCTTAGGACACCCGGCCCTATCTTAGCGCCTCATCCTCCGGCTTTAGTCATTGTTGTAAGCTTGACATCTTTGATGTCCATTACTGCAGGAATGCTGCAGCTCTGTTTGTTATCTGAATTCGCCATATAATCTTCACTTTCAAATACTATAATATGAATGCAGTAATTATAACACAGAAGTGGTTTTTAGTTTATATACACGGAGGCTTATTATGAGAATATATTTTACAGAAGATGAGAAAGTAAGAAATATGATCAGAGAAGGGCTTAAGAAGAAGGACGGACACTGTCCATGCAGATTGGAGATGACAGAGGATACGATGTGCATGTGCAAGGAGTTCAGAGAGCAGATTGCTGATCCTGAGTTCGAGGGCTTCTGCCATTGCAGACTGTATTACAAAGAGAAATAGGGTGATAGGCTTCCGCTTTGTCGGGAGCCTTTTTAAATGCAGAAACATTCAGCTTCCAACTTGAATGAAGTAATAAATTGTGGTAGCATAACGAGGTACGACTTGGGAGTAGATAGGTGCTGGTGTGCCTAACGGTCTTCAAAACCGATTTGAGGAGCTAAAACCTTCTCGGGTGAGTTCGATTCTCACATACTCCCGCCATTTCTTTGGTTGTATTGGAGGACATAATGAATAAGAAAGATATTCTGAGAAGAATTCCTAAGATTGATGAGGTGTTACAGCAACAGCCTCTTTTTGATTTTTTTGAGGAAAAAGGCACTGCTTTCGTGACCGATGCGGCAAGAAGCGTTATCGATTCACTCCGCAAGGAGATCCTTGCTCTCGGTGATGAGGCTCTCGATGCATTTGATGTGGAGAGACTTACTCACTCAAAGGTTGCTGAGGCAGTTATCGACCTTATCGATGAGGAAGATAAGAACAACCTGATTCCTGCAATCAATGCGACAGGAACAATTCTTCACACCAACCTTGGAAGAGCTCCACTCTGCAAGTCAGCAGTTGAGAATGTTGCCAGGGTATCAAAAAGCTATTCCAACCTCGAGTATGATGTCAAAGCCGGCAAGAGAGGCTCAAGACATGACATCGTAAGCCAGCTCATCGTTGAGCTCACAGGTGCAGACGATGCAATGCTCGTCAACAACAATGCTTCCGCAACAATGATCGTTCTTTCTGCAATGGCTGCAGGCAAGGAGTGCATCGTTTCAAGAGGCGAGCTTGTTGAAATCGGCGGCGCATTCAGAATTCCGGACATCATGGAGCAGAGCGGTGCAACACTTCGCGAGGTAGGAACAACCAACAAGACAAAGATCAGCGACTACGAGAACGCCATCAACGAGAACACAGGCGCGCTCATGAAAGTCCACAAGAGCAACTACGACATCGTCGGTTTTACCGAGGAGGCTACTCTCGAGCAGCTCGTGGAGCTCGGAAAGAAGTATGAGCTTCCTGTAATCTACGACATGGGCAACGGACTTATGCTCGATATGTCTGCGTACGGCGTGGACGAGCCTAATGTACCGGCGTCACTTGCAACAGGTATTGACGTGATGCTTTTCAGCGGCGACAAGCTGCTCGGCGGACCACAGGGTGGAATCATCGTAGGTCGCGATGAATACATCAAGAAGATGAAGAAGCATCCGCTGGCAAGAGCTATCAGAGTGGATAAAATGACTTTTGCCGCTATGGAGGAGACTCTTAAGAAGTACAGAGATGAGTCTGTTGCGCTTCGTGACATTCCTATCCTGAGCATGATCAGTGCAAGTGCGGATTCTCTGAAGAGCAAGGCCGAGAAGCTTGCAGAGCTTGTCAGAGAGGAGTGCGGTGACTGCTTCAACATCGAGATTGTAGATGTACTCGACCAGATCGGCGGAGGCTCGGCACCTTCAGTAAGACTGCCGGGTTACGCAGTTGCAATCAATTCTGATGAGGGAACAACAAAGAGCCTCGAAAGAAGACTCAGAAAATATGAACTTCCTGTAATTGCAAGAATTCAGCACGATCAGCTTCTGCTCTGCGTGAGAACAATCGCAGACGATGAGCTTGCACATGTTGCAAAGGCTCTTAAGTAAGGCAGGGAATATATATGAAGAATATTATTACAAT
>JAZUII010000056.1:0-20991 GCA_045642105.1 Anaerovoracaceae bacterium
GGGAGTAGGTAATGACGCGATTCCGTGGGCAATATATCTGTACCTGATTCCGATTTGCTATCTCTTTACAAAGGGAAGATGGTTTAAGGATTCGTACGGGAAGGTGTAGGAACTGCCTGGAAAGATAATATAAGAGTGAAAGAGGGTGCAGGGCTTTTTATGTTTATACTATACAACCAATGTTTTTAACATAAGATTTAGCGGAATTCAGCGCGGCCGACATACTTATGAGGCTTTTCAGTAATGACTGTGTATGTGTGATACGGGCAATTTGGATGAGCAACATAAAACGGCAGCATTTTATAAGATTTAAAGAAGAGATTTCACTTGTAGTCACTGTTTATTAAAAGAGGGCATGCTCATAAGAGTATGCCCTCTTTTTGTGTCTAATTATTATATGCTGAACTTCTTCTCATAATCTTCAAAGAGTGCGATGAAGTGTTCGTCCTTATTCTCCTTAACTGCATCCAGATATTCATGAGCATTAAGGTTATTGTATCGAGTTGTTTCGATGATGGCTACACCAACATTACTGCAGTGGTCCGCAATTCTCTCGTAGCTTGTAAGGAGGTCATTCCAGACAAACCCGTTTGCGAGTGAGCAGCTCTGACGCTGGAGTCTGTCAATGTGATTGAATTTGAGCTGGTCGCAGAGTCCGTCAATTACTTCCTCGATAGGCTCAACATGAGTTGCGAGCTCTGGATCTTCTGTGAGGAATGCTTCTGTGGTAACCTTCAGAATCTCTGAAATTGCACTCTCAAGAACTTCCATCTCGTGAGCTGCCTGAGGTGAGAATGAAAGGAGTTTCTCATGCATCTCCTCGGCCGCCTCTCCAATGTTTCTGGCGTGATCGGATATTCTCTCGAAATCTGATAAGGTGTGCAGATATATGCTGACATTACGGTTCTGTGATTCGTTGAGCTCGTTAGCAGTGAGCTTCATCAAGTAGGATCCGAGTTTATCCTCATATCTGTCTATGATGCCTTCCAGGTCATTGACGCGCTTGAATCTCTTTGGAGTATATTCCTTACGGCACTTGATTGCATCTGCAACATTCTGGTGAGTTTTCTCAATCATTGAGTTGAAAACCAGTCTGATCTGCTCAATTGCGATTGCAGGGTGGTCAAGGAATCTTTCCTCCAGACGGTCCATATCTGCCTGCTCCTCAAGAGCCTCCGGGTCTTCAGGAATAACATTGCAGATGAATTTCTCCATAAGTCCGATGGCAGGTGTGAGCAGTACAACAGTTACAAATCTGTAGAATGTATTGGTAAAAGCAATGCTTACCATCGTCATTACGGTTGATGTGAAGCCGAAGTGAACAAAGGCATTGGCAGTGTAGAACAGCGTGCCGCACAGTACGGCTCCGAGAACATCAATGATGAGATAGATAAAAGCAGTTCTCTTTCCGTTGACGCTTGCTCCAAGTGCTGAGAGAAGAACCGGTACAGAAGCTCCGATACCGATACCCATAAGCAGCGGAAAGGCAATGTCAAAAGTTATTGCGCCTGTAACTGCAAGTGCCTGAAGAATTCCGACTGCAGCACTGGCACTCTGAAGGATACTTGTGAAAACAAGTCCGACGAGTATTCCTATAAATGGATTGGAGAATTTGGTAAGAAGGCTGATGAATTCAGCACTTTCTCTAAGTGGTGATACCGCGCTAGACATTGCAGTCATTCCATACATGAGAACAGCGAAGCCGAGCATAATCTCTCCGACATACTTAGTTGTTGTTTTCTTTCCGGCCATTCGCATAACAATACCGACGAGTGCGACAATACCGGTTATCATGGCAGTGCTGAAGTAAGCAGCGATACTCGCGCCGCTTCCGCCAAGACTGTTGAGACAGAGGATCCAACCTGTAACAGAGGTTCCGAGTATTGCACCCATTATGATGCCGATAGCCTGGTCAACCTTCATCATGCCTGAATTAACGAAACCTACAACCATTACGGAGGTTGCAGATGATGACTGAATTACCGCTGTTACTCCTGTGCCGAGGAGGATTCCTTTGAAAGGATTGCTTGAAAGTCTGTATAGAACGACTTCAAGTTTGTTTCCGGCAACTTTCTTAAGTGAGTCTCCCATAATTGACATTCCGAAAAGGAAGAGGGCAATTCCGCCGAGCAGAGACACAATATTAGTGATATTCAAAACCTATCTCCTATGTTATAAACGAAAATTTTACAAATATATGATAGCAATTTTACTATCAATTTGCAAAGAAAGCGCGTTTTTTTTTACTTGTGAATATAAACAAATTTAATGGCGAAACAATATAAAAAAATGTGGGCTTTGCACATTTGTTTGAGTAAGATGTAGTTACCTTAAAGGGGTAAAAGAAAGGGACTGGACGAGATGGCAACTTTTATATAGGTATATAAGCCTGCGGAACATTAATCATAGATTTTTACTATTTGAGTCTGAAATGCCATTAAAATATAATGCTGTTATATTTGGGACAAATGTTTGACCCGTTTTTAGATTAAAGAAAAAATCTTAGGAGGAAAACTATGGCAGATAATCATGCAATGTGGGAATCACTCGGAATGAACCTTGAGGCTCATGATATGCTTTGCGAGGTGCTTCCTGGCGCTATTGGCGATGTATTCATGTCACAGGAGAACAGACCTGAGAAGATGGACTTCTTCGATATGGTTCTTGCTGACGTTCACGGAATCAGACCTGCAGAGCTCATCGAGTTCAAGAAGAATGGCGGAAAGGTTTTTGGTACATTCTGTGCGTTCGTACCTGATGAAGTAATTTTCGCAGCAGGAGGAATCGCAACAGGTCTCTGTGCAGGTTCACAGTTCTGGGTACCTGGCGGTGAGAGATATCTCCCTGCTAACACATGTCCGCTGATTAAGGCTATGCTTGGAGCAAGATTCGACAAGACTTGTCCATTCTACAGAACAGCAGATATGTATATCGGCGAGAACACATGTGACGGAAAGAAGAAGGCTTACGAGATTCTCGGTACAGACGTTCCAATGCACATCATGGATCTCCCACAGATGAAGAGAGATAAGGATATCGCTAAGTGGGCTGACGAGATTATGGATCTCATCAAGGTAGTTGAGAAAGTTACAGGCAATAAGGTAACACCTGAGGCACTCGCTGAGGAAATCAAGGTTATCAACGCTAAGAGACAGGCTCTTGAGAGACTTTACTCACTCAGAAAGAATGCTAAGGCTCCTATCAGCGGAACTGATACACTCCTCGTATCACAGATTGCTTACTATGATGATCCTAAGAGATTCACTCAGATGGTTAACGTTCTCTGCGACGAGCTCGACCAGAGAGTTGCAGACGGCGTAGATGTAGCTCCAGGTGCAAAGAGAATTCTCATCTCAGGAACACCTATGGCTATTCCTAACTGGAAGATGCACAACATCATCGAGACATCAGGCGGTGTTGTGGTATGTGAGGAGACTTGCACAGGAACAAGATACTTCGAGGGACAGGTTGATGAGTCAGGCGAGACACTCGAGGAGATGGTAATGAACATCGCAAAGAGATACATGGGTATCAACTGCGCATGCTTCACACCTAACGAGGGAAGATTCGATGATGTAATCAGACTTGCTAAGGAGTATAATGTTGATGGAGTTATCGACATTAACCTTAAGTTCTGCTCAACATACGATATCGAGGGATACACACTCGAGCAGAGACTCAACGAGGCAGGAATCAAGGTTCTCGGAATTGAGACAGACTACACAGACAATGACGCTCAGCAGATTAAGACAAGAGTTGAGGCATTCATCGAGACACTCGAGTAGACATCATAATTAAACAAACGGCAAATGGAACACTATTACGTATTATTTAATAACCACACAGAAAGCCAGGCAATGTATCAGGCACTCAAAGTCGAGGGCCTTAAGGTCAGAATCAGTCCAACACCTCGCGAGCTGAGCGTATGTTGCGGAGTATCGCTCCTCGTTCTGGAAGAGGATGTCGAGACAATCAAAAACATTGCGGCGGAGAAGAATCTGTCATATATTTCTATTGAAGGGCTTAACAACACCTTCGATAATACAAGGCATAGGTACGGTTAATGAATTATATTGGAATTGATATAGGATCCACTGCATCAAAGGTCTGCATCCTCACTGAGGGTGCAGACCCTGTCTATGAGGTGCTTCCTACAGGCTGGAACAGCAAGATTACAGCGGGAATAATCAGAGAAAGACTTGAGGAGAAACTCGGGTCGCTTGACGACTGCAGAATTGTAGCAACAGGCTACGGCAGAATATCTGTAGAGTATGCGGACAAAGTCATCACAGAAATCAGCTGCCATGGAAGGGGCGGCTACGAGCTTGCAGGCTGCGACTGTTCTATTGTTGATGTAGGAGGTCAGGACACCAAATATATTCAGGTTATGAAGGGCAAAGCTGTTGACTTCCTGATGAATGACAAATGTGCTGCCGGTACAGGCAAATTCATCGAGGTTATGGCCAACCGCCTCGGCCTCACAATCGAGGAGCTTTTCGAACTGGCAAAGACCGGAAAACCTATTCCAATCAGCTCGCTCTGTACGGTTTTTGCAGAGTCAGAGGTAATCAACTACATGGGCGAAGGAAAAAGCCGCGAGGATCTCGCAGCCGGCGTTATCGAGTCGGTTGCACTCAAGGTCGCAACTCTCGTGCAGAGAAAACAGCTCGCGGATACCGTAATCGTTACGGGCGGACTCAGCGCGAATGATTTTTTCGCAGACAGGCTTAGTGCGAAGCTTGGCAGGAAGGTGATGCCGCAGCCAGACGGACGCTACGCAGGTGCTCTTCGAGCGGCACTTCTGGCAAAAGAAAAACTTTAGAAAACCTTTGCGTGTTAAGAACGATTATTCTATAATGTTCTCGGCAGGTATTCACACGGTGAAACCTGACCTCAACCAAAGGAGAAATTGAATATGAAGAAACTCACTAAGCAGGAGAAACACGACCAGTGTATGCGTGAGATTAAAGGCACTCTTATTGTTGTACTGATTTGTGCGACGTGGCACATCGGAACAGCCTTTATTCTTAACGGCACCGGTCTTTATTTTTTGGGTATGCCGGCATGGTTCAGTGTTTCTACCTTCGGAACAGTGGCTCTCGCACTCATAGGTGTGAGAATACTCCTCAAAAAAGTCTTCGTTGACTTTGAATATGATGACGAAGAGGAGGTGGCATAATGAGCAGAAATCAGATAATTATTCTTTCGATTTTTGTTGCGTATCTCGGTGTGAATGCCATTATAGGAATTCTCTTCAGTAGGCATCAGGACAAGGCTAACGACCTTTCCAAAGAAAAGAAATATTTCATCGGCGGACGTAATATGAACGGACTGCTGCTCGCTATGACAACTATGGCGACTTACACTTCTGTAAGTTCTTTCGTGTCAGGCCCTGGGGCTGCCGGCCTCACATACGGCTATGCGCAGGCATGGGTTGCGACAGTTCAGGTTCCTGTAACTTTCCTCGTGCTTGGAGTTCTCGGTAACAAACTTGCTATGGTGTCGAGAAGAACAGGTGCGGTTACTGTTGTCGGATACCTCAAGGCAAGATATAAGAACGATGCTCTCGTTATCGTAACGAGCCTTCTGATGGTTGCTTTTTTCACCGCCCAGATGATTGGACAGTTCACTGGTGGAGCAACACTCATCTCCTCGATAACAGGACTCAACCACGTTACAGCTCTGCTGATTTTCGGCGCAGTAGTAATCATCTACACAGCCTTCGGTGGATTCTCAGCTGTAGCAATAACAGATACAATCCAGGGAATCGTAATGTGCATCGGTACATTTCTTTTCCTCTTCTTCGTGCTCAAATCGGGTGGGGGTCTTACGGGAATTGATGCAGGTCTTCAGCAGAACCTGCCTGAGGTATACGATGACCTGTTCTCGAAATATGCGCCGGGAAGCCTTCTGAGCTTCTGGGTTCTCGTAGGCTTCGGAACTCTCGGACTTCCGCAGACAGCTGTAAGATCCATGGGCTTCAAGGACACAAGAAGCCTTCACTCAGCTATGTGGATTGGAGCTCTCACATGCAGCTTCATCATCGTTGGAATGCATATGGCAGGAGTATGGGCAGGCGCACTTGTTGACACAGCAGAGCTCCCAACCTCCGACTACTTTGTGCCGTACATCATCCAGCAGATTATGCCTGTAGGCCTTGCAGGAATTTTCCTTGCTGCGCCAATGGCAGCTGTAATGTCCACAGTTGATTCGCTTCTGATTCTCGCATCTGCAGCAATCATCAAGGACCTCTGGAGAACATATGTGGTAAAGAATGACCCTAAGAAAATCGCTGCATATGACAAGTATGTCAAACTTGCCAGTATGATTTTCACTTTTGCATTTGGCGTGGTAATCATTCTGCTTACCATCAATCCGCCTGATATTATTTTCTTCCTGAATCTCTTCGCTCTCGGCGGTCTCGAGTGTACATTCTTCTGGCCGCTTGTCGGAGGCCTTTTCTGGAAAAAGGGTACAGGTAAGGCGGCTGTTGCCAGCTCTCTCGGTGCTGCAGCTACATACGTGTTCTGCTACTACAATGTGGCCGTTGCCGGAATCAACGCTGTAGTATGGGGACTGCTCGCAGGCGGGATCCTGTACTTTGCAGTCGGACTGGCTACTTCGAAGGATGGACTTGATCAGGAAATACTTGATAAGTGTTTCTAACTGTTTGATTATTAATAAAAGTGAAAGAGCTGCCGGATTCGGCAGCTCTTTGCTTTGCCTCGGGAAAAGGTTATTTGGGCACACGTATTTTTCGCTATAGAGGGGAAACCCTCGAATCTGCAACCATTGCTCTGCTGATTGCGATTTGTGGGCAAACGAATATTTCGCTATAGCTGCATAGCCTTATAATCTGCAACCATTTATTTTGAACCTGCAAAGAAAAATGCAGGAATTATACTATCGGAAGCTTTTTCAATGGTTGCAGAAAAGGAGGCAATAGCCATATAGCGACGTTCGGCTGTGCCCAGAATATATAAAGCTTCAAACGATGGTTGCAGAAAATGGGGTTACAGCCGTATAGTGCCTGAATTAGTGTGGCTGGAATAGAAGCAGTTAATTGTAAAAAGAAAAAAGCACAGTAAATAGTAAATTTGCAAGATTCTTTTATGAAGTAATAGCGCATAAAAATACCCTCCCTCTGGGTGTCCAGAAAAGAGGGTACATATCATAGCAGTCAGTCGCTTTTTTCTTTGGTTTTATTTATTCTCCATAATCTTTAGTATTACTTCCTCGGTCTGAACCATGCCTTCAGAAGCGATGATTCCCATATTTTTCATGGTATCCTCTGGAGTGAGTCCGTTAATACCGTGAATGCCTTCGATACAGACACCCTTCATTGCAAGTGCTGCTGAACGGAATGCAGCGTCTGTAGCAACTATACCTTTCATTGCACAGCCGTGATTGCCGCCGTCACATACCATTCCGACGATGCCTGATGACATGTTGAGAATTACCTTCTCAATCTGCTCCTCGCTTGCACCCTTCATGAAAGCAAGTCCGCAGGCCATTCCCGTACCGGCAGCAATGCCGCATCCGCAGAAAGCGCTGAGCTTGCCGGAGTATTCCTTGATGAACATTGTAATCAGGTATGAGAGTGCTGTAGCTCTGAGAAGCTCAGTGTCATCAGCATCTGCACCGAAGTTAATCTTGTGATAAGCATAGAGCGGCATTGTTGCGATGATACCGTGTGATCCGCTTCCAGTTATACTCATAGCTGGTTTGGAAAGTCCAAGAACTCTGGCTTCAATTGCACCGTTACAGAGAAGCTGAGCTGTCTTGAGCGCGTTGGCAGAGAAAAGTTCGCTGCCGTTCTCTTCGTAGAGCTGCGCTGCGATTGGCGCTCTGCCTGACTTCAGGCCTTCGTCAAGGAGCTCGAGATTCATCGTAAATGCATCTCTGATAAAAGCAATCTCTTCAGCCGGCACGCTCTTCGCGTACTCATATATGTCATGCAGTGTGTACTCGTGGATTACAGGCTTCTCTTCTTCGGCCGCCTCGGCAGAAAAAGCATCCTTGTCGTCTGACATGATGACTTTGCCGTTAAGGGTGATGCTCTGAATATGTGTGTGACTGTGTCTGATGCTGACAGTACATACATCCTTTGTGGTTCTGACAGTAGCGTCAATTGATATTTCTGAAGCGATGTGGCTCATTGTTGCCTTAACAATTCCGTCTTCGACCATCTTTGCTGCTGCCGCATCATCCTCGGGAGTTACATTTGTAAGCGATTCAAGTTCAAGCTCAGCATCTGCAGCGACAGCACCGAGTGCAGCGGCATAGAGATTGCCGAAGTAAGCTGAGTTAGGAATTCCGCAGGTAAAAGCGTTCTTGTACATTCCTGAATTGAGAGAGACGTCAACGCTTACGATATCTCCCTCTGTATATGATCTTGCAGTAGCTACTGCGAACGCGATAGCGCCAGGCTCGGTTACTCCGAAAGCAGGCTTCATATCGCTGCGAATAAGTTCAGTAAGTCTTTTCATAATCGTGCCTCCGAAAATCAATATCTGATACATCTGTATTATATGCGATGCCGCCGCCAACAACAATATTTAAGCGTTTATACTGCAAAAAACGTGCTGATTTCACAAATCAACACAATATCTACATAAAGTCTCACCGAATTGTTCACATTGACAGGCTATTATAATGACAGAAAACCAAAAGCTGATGGAAACCTCCAACATATAAAACATCTATCAGTGAGAATTATTAGTAAACCATACATATAACAAACAATAACTATCCTGAAGAAAAGCCGGCTGCAGAGCCGGCTTTTCGCTTTAATATATTACATCTCGAGTGCTGCTCCGCACTCCATGCAGAACGGCATTGATGGATTCCTGTCATTGGCCACTCCGCAGTCCGGACAGATGACTACATCCTCCTCGTTTACAGCATCAACAATCTGAAGCTCAACCCCTTCACGGAGCTTCTCCGCAACACTGTTGGCATATGAATTGATCTTCAGATTCTGCGAGCTTATCGTCAGGGAAGGGCAGATGCGTATGATTTCTGCTACAGTCGCTTTATATTCGCTTTGAGCGTCCATGTAGAGGGTGAGGACTCTTGCGTCCAATCCGTCAGTAATTATGCTTATATAGCGAATATCGTCGCTGTAGAGGCATGCATATACTCCCTTTGCAAGATTGATTACACCATGACCCAGAATGCCGCTGTCGTCCCTGAGAACAATTGCGCGGGGCGTAATCATGATCTCGGATACTGTCTGAGGCTTCTTTTCTCTTATATATACACATCTGTTTGAATAATTTATCATTAACTTCTATACCTTCCATTGAAATTCTTCAAGATTCACCCTGTAGTTGATAACCTCTATGCCATCTTCCTCAAGACGTCTCCTGTGTTCGTTTATTCCTCCGAAGCCGAAGCACGAACTTAAGCAGCCCTGTGCACTGACCACGCGAAAACAGGGGGTGTAATCAGGGTCGGGGTTGACGTGAAGGGCATTGCCCACTGCACGAGCCGCACCGGGGTATCCGGCAAGTCTTGCCACCTGACCATATGTCACAACCATTCCTTCCGGCACCTGACGTACCACATCATATACAGCTTCCGCGAAAGCGCTTCTTTCTTTAAGTAATGCTGCCATACGCCTATTATAGCTTAAAACGCACAATAAAAGAACCGCCCGAGAGCGGTTCTTTTACTAACTAACCTATGTGCAGAAGTGGAATTACTTTCTTCCGTACTCAAGACCCTTTTCGAAAGCAGCCTTGTTAAGTGGAAGGAGCTCCTTCTTCTTTCCGAGCTTGTGCTCGATTGTTGACCACATTACATCAACTGGGAATACCTCTGTGTATCCGATGTAAGCTCCGAGCATGATTACGTTCAGAACCTTTGTGTTACCAAGGTCAAGAGCAACCTGTGTACCAGGAACTCTGATAACATTGATATCATCTCTTGTAATCTCATCAGTAACGATTGTGTCGTTGATGAAGAGGTTTCCACCTGGCTTCAGTGTGTTGATGAACTTGTTGAGTGATGGGTTATTGAGGACGATAAGATCATCCATGAGGTCAGCCTTAGGTGTTCCAACCTCGCCGTCTGAAATTACTACGAAGCAGTTAGCTGTACCACCACGCTGCTCAGCACCGTATGTTGGGAAGAATACAGTGTTAAGCTCTGTGGAATCAGTTACAGCCTGCGCAAGGAACTTACCGATTGTCATTACGCCCTGTCCGCCGAATCCAGCGATACAAATATTAGTTTCCATATTCTTTCCTCCTATTATCTATCTCTGATTACGCCCAGAGGGAACTCTGCGAGCATCTTCTCCTCGAGGAAGTCGAGTGAATCGAGTGCGCTGAGACCCCAGTTAGTAGGGCAGCTTGTAACGATCTCAACGAGTGAGTATCCTTTTCCGTCAATCTGATTCTGGAAAGCCTTCTTGATAGCCTTCTTTGTCTTGATAACGTTAGCAGGTGTGTTACAGCTTGTTCTCTCAAGATATACAGGAGCTGTGAGTGAATCAAGAAGCTCGCAAACGTGCATTGGATATCCGTGCTGCTCAGCATCACGACCCTTAGGAGCAGTTGTAGCCTTCATACCGAGAAGGGTAGTAGGAGCCATCTGTCCACCAGTCATTCCATAGATACCGTGGCTGATGAAGATTACTGTGATGTTCTCACCTCTGTTAGCTGCTGAGATTGACTCTGCAAGACCGATTGAAGCGAAGTCTCCATCTCCCTGATATGAGTAAACGATCTTATCAGGGTTTCCTCTCTTGATTCCTGTAGCAACAGCACTAGCTCTTCCGTGAGCGCACTGTACATAGTCATAGTCGATATACTCCATGAAGAGTCCGCAGCATCCTACACCTGTGCAGGAAATAGTCTTATCTGCGATATCGAGCTCCTCAAGGACTTCTCCGATCAGCTTGATAACTGTATCGTGCATGCAGCCAGGGCAAAATCCGGAGGACTTACCCGCCTGGATTGTTTTGGTTTTAGTATAAATCAATTCTTCCATTGTCCGTTCCTCCTTGATTACTTAAGCATAGCCTTTGCAGCATCCATCATGTCAAACTTGCTGAGCATGATACCAGCTGATCTGCCGTAAGTTGCGATTGGGCATCTTCCGTCAACAGCAACCTTAACGTCATCTACGAACTGTGCAGGGATTGACATCTCTACGTCGAGAATTCCCTTACAGATATCATAGTTGATTGCATCATAAGCCTTATATGGGAATGGATATACAGTCTTAGCTCTTACAAGACCAGCCTTGATACCCTCTGCACGAAGGTCGTTAACTGCTGACTTTGCAATTCTTGCTGAGATTCCGTAACCAGTGATGATTACTTCTGCATCCTCTACCATGTAGAGCTCAGCCTCAGCCTCATCAGCCCATGACTTGTACATCTCGTCTGCTTCCTTGTTCCAGCTCTCATAAAGAACATTGTCCCATCCACCTGGGTTGATCCAAGCTCTCTGTCCAAGTGGGTGACCTACTGCAGCCCACTCATTCTTTGAAGCCTTAATAGCAGCAACTTCCTCCTGGCTCTTCTGCTCAGGAAGAACAACTGGCTCGAGGATACTTCCGATAACTCCATCTGCAAGTACAAGTACAGGGTTTCTGTCCTTATCTGCATAATCGAATGCGTTGTATGTCATGTCAACAGCTTCCTGAACTGTTGCAGGAGCGAATACTCTCATTCTGAAACCACCGTTACCTGAAGCCTTTGTAGCCTGGTGGTAATCCTGCTGTGCTGGCTGGATTGTTCCAACACCAGGGCCTCCTCTTGATACGTTTACGTATACCATTGGGATTCTAGCCATAGCGCAGTATGAAACACCCTCACTCTTAAGTGCGATACCGCAGCTTGATGATGATGTCATAGCTCTAACTCCGGAACCAGCGTTGCCGTATACCATGTTGATAGCAGCAACTTCACTCTCGGACTGTACGAAAGTTCCTTCAACCTCAGGAAGTCTTCTTGCCATATATGCAGGAATCTCGTTCTGAGGAGTGATAGGGTATCCAGCGAAGAATCTGCAGCCAGCTCTTACAGCAGCTTCAGCAATCGCTTCACAGCCTTTCATTAAAACTCTCTCCATTTGTTACCTCCTACTTATACACGTTGATTGCGCCGCCCGGACACATGCGAGCACATGAGCAGCAGCCCACACAATCGTCATTTACAGGGGCAACATACTCGTAGCCCTTAGAATTAACTTTCTTGCTGTAGTCAAGTACGTTCTTAGGACAGAACTTGATACAGTATCCACAGCTCTTGCACAGCTCTGTTACGATCTCTACTCTTGCCATAGATTTTCCTCCATTCATTTCATCTTGCGTGAACCAATAATTGGTCTAATACATGTTTAAATGTATTACTGTAATTGACACTTTGCAAGTGAGTAAATATAATTAGTCATAAGAGATTTTTATCACGAGTGTAAAGATTGTATTTATACATCCGCTCGATGGTTTTGGAGGACGAAAATGGATATTAACAAGTTTCGAGTCTTCCTTGCTGTTGCAGATGCAGGAAGTTTCGGAAAGGCTTCAGAGAGAATTGGATATACCCAGGCAGGTATTTCATATGTAATCAAGAGCCTTGAGGACGAGATAGGCGTAAGGCTTTTCTCGAGAACCTCAACCGGAGTGAGACTGACAGACAGCGGCAAGGTTCTTCTGCCTGAAATTCGAAGAGTGGTAAGTTCGTTTGGAGGATTCGAATCAACGCTCTTTGCACAGAAGGCAGGACGAGTTGTCACAATCCATGTCGGTACTGTAGATACTATTGCAATCAAGTGGCTGCCTCGTGCGGTTGAGCTCTTCAAAGAGCGATTCCCGGATGTGCTGGTTGACGCCAATACGGGAGACCCTTTTGAAATCAAGGAGTGGCTTGAAAGAGGTGAGGCGGACATAGGTCTGACTGAGCGTGCCTGGGAGGATATGAGATTCAGATGGATTCCACTGGCAGATGATCCGTATGTTGCTATTTTCCCTCCGGGAACCGGTGCTCCTTCGCCATGTCCGATAAGCTATCTTGAAGGTCAGGAGATGTATATATCTGATTACGGAAGAGAACGTAATATTCCTTTACTGCTTCAGAACAAGTCAATCAGGACTGTTCCACTCAATGACAAGTTATGCAATCCATCACTAGTTAATATGATTGCACATGGCAAGGGAATGACTATTATGTCTTCAATGTCATACGAAACTTGCGGATACAAATCTCTGGACGGGACTACCCCTGAAGTTGTACCTCTCGAATGGGATGGAAAGCGTGTAATGCATGCGACGCTCAGAGAAGAGAATGTTACGAAACCGGTTTTGAGAAGTTTCATCAATTGCCTCAAAGAAGCGGTTGCAGAATATCCTATAAAGAAGTACGATATAGGTTAGATGGTTATCATTTCATAAGAAAAGGAAGGGTTACACACATGGAAAGAATTCTTGTAATGAACCTCGGTTCAACATCAAGCAAAATTGCTGTCTATGAGGACACAAAAGAAATTTTCACAGAGACTCTGAGACACACTCAGGAAGAGATGGCTCAGTTTGATGGCGTTCTTGATCAGTTTGATTTCAGAAACGGAAAGATTAGAGAAGCTCTTGAGAAGCATGATATTCCTGCTGAGAGCATCACAGTTGCATGCTCAAGAGGCGGTAACATCTGCGCATGCCCACACGGAGCTATCGGAATCGACCAGAACATGGTAGATTACCTGACAAGACCTGATGATCTATATCCGCATGCATCACTGCTCGGAAGCCTTGTTGCATATGATTTCCACAATGCATACGGAAGTCTTGCATGCATCTACGATGCAATCGGAACAGATGAGATGATTCCAATTGCAAGAGTAAGCGGAGTTCCTGCAATTCCTCGTTTCACAGTAGGTCATACACTCAACACAAGAGCTATGGCTATCAAGTGTGCTGAGGAGAAGCTCGGAAAGAAGTTTGAGGACTGCACATTTATCGTTGCTCACCTTGGTGGCGGAAGCTCAGTTCGTCTTTACCAGAAGGGTATCAATGTAGACTGCGTTAACGACGATGAGGGTAACTTTACACCAGAGAGAGGCGGCGGAGTTCCTGCAAAGGAGCTTATCGCACTTTGCTATTCCGGAAAGTATGCTTCAGCTAAGGAAGCTACAAAGATGCTCATGCACGGTAACGGTGGACTCAAGGCTCACCTCGGAACAACAGATGCAATTGCTGTTGAGAAGATGATTGAGGAAGGCGACGAGTACGCTAAGATCGTATACGAGGCAATGGCTTACGGCGTTGGTAAGGACATCGGTAAGCTTGCAGCAGCAGCTCACGGTAAGGTTGACGCTATCATTCTTACAGGTGGTATTTCATACTCAAAGTTCATTGCTAACTACATCAAGGATATGGTTGACTGGATTGCTCCAGTTGAAATCATGGCTGGTGAGTACGAGATGGAAGCTCTCGCAGCAGGTGCTCTCAGAGTAGCTAAGGGCGAAGAGGAACTTCAGGACTTCCAGGCTATTCTCGAGGCATCACAGGATAGAATCAGCATCATCCCAGGACTTGAGCCAGGAACAGTACCTGCAAGATAATTGTCTGGTATACAGCAGATTCTGAGAAATACAGATATAAATAAATCCGCTATAGCCGTTAGGCAGTAGCGGATTTTTGTTATAAGAGTCTGCTGGCAATTGATATAAATAGAGCAAATAAGATATAATTATTCAGTAAAATTTTGTTGAACAAAGGGAATGGAGATTATTATGGCACACTGGAAAAGTAATATAGAGAATATTCATGAGCTTGACGGATGGCATGACACTCTGAGGTCGGCAACTTCAGGCTACGCAATCGGCATTATTACTGTAGATCTTATCTATCCTAAGCTCCCGGGCAATGTGGCAAATGCAACCACCTATCCTTTCCCGGTAAAATATAAGGCTGTATCATTCGAGATTGAGCAGCTTTTTGCCGGAGACCCTGCAATCAGAGAGCAGATTCTGAATGCGGCAAGAGAGCTCGAGCAGGAGGGTGTGCGCGCAATCGTTGGAGCATGCGGATACTTTGCGCATTTCCAGAAGGATATTGCAGAGGTTGTTGACATTCCGGTATTCATGTCCAGTCTGTGTCAGCTTCCAATGATAAAAAATGCTTTCAGCCCAAAGAAGAAGATTGCGGTTCTTGCGGCAAGCGGAGACGACCTCGATAACAGAATTCTTGAGAAGGTTGGAACAGATACAGACAGACTGATTGTTCAGAACATCGGCAGTCTGGAGAGCTTCTCATCTATTCGCTGGGGAAGACCTGAGATTGATAACGGCAGACTCAAAGCAGACCTTGCCGAGATTGCAGTCAAGCTGGTTGAGGAGAATCCTGATATCGGAGCTATTCTCCTTGAGTGCAGTGACCTGCCTCCTTACGCAAAGGCAATCCAGGCTGCAACAGGACTTCCTGTTTTCGACTTCAATACTATGATTGACCTTGTATATCATGCTGTTGTGCAGAAGACATATTACGGTTATTTTTAGGGTCGGCTCAATATCTTTTCGCAGGAAAGGGAGAAAGCTATGGAATCATACTACGCGCCGCTGTGGCGCTACATTCAGATAAACTGCAGCGACGGAGATGTAATCAGCTTCGACAAGGCTGAGGAGGTCGCTGACATCACAATCGGTCCGGATTTCTATGAGTACAAGAACGAACTGATTGAATACGGGTTCAAGATATGGACTCTCAATAAGAAAGATAGATATTTCACTATTAAATCACTTTAGTGATGTGATGAGGAAGGAATTATGATTAAAGGTAAAACCGTTGTAATCGGAGTAAGCGGCGGCATCGCAGCTTTCAAGAGTGTTGCCCTGGCAAGTCTTCTTGTGAAGAAGGGTGCAGAGGTTTATGTAATCATGACTGAGAACGCTACTAAGTTCGTCGGTCCGATTTCGTTTGAGGCTATCACAAAGACTCACTGCATGACTGACACTTTCGACAGAAATCACGAGTTCAGTACAGAGCACGTGGCCATCGCAAAGAAAGCAGATGTTTTTATCGTGGCACCTGCTACAGCTAATGTGATTGCGAAGCTGGCACACGGTATCGCCGACGACATGCTCACAACCACTTTCCTTGCATGCAACTGCCCTAAGATTGTTGCACCTGCAATGAATACACAGATGTATGAGAATCCTGTTACTCAGGACAACCTTGCAGCTCTCAGAAAATACGGCGTTGCTGTTGCAGAGGCAGAGAGCGGCTGGCTTGCCTGCGGAGACGAGGGCAAAGGAAGAATGCTCGAACCGGAGCAGCTTTATGAGCACATACTTATGGACTGTGCTTTCGAAAAGGATTTTGCGGGAAAGAAGATTCTCGTAACAGCGGGTCCTACCAAGGAAGCAATTGACCCTGTAAGATTCATAAGCAATCATTCAAGCGGTAAAATGGGCTACAGTATTGCGCGCATTGCAGCACTTCGCGGCGCAGAAGTTACTCTCGTAAGCGGAGATACTGCTCTCACTGCATCACCATTTGTGAAAAAGGTTTCAATAAAGAGTGCTGAGGACATGTTCCAGGCAGTAAGTTCGGTAAGCGACGAGATGGATATCATCATCAAGGCGGCAGCAGTTGCTGATTACAGACCATCCACAGTAGCCGATGAAAAGATAAAGAAGTCCGGAGACGGAATGACTATTGAACTTGAAAGAACAAAGGATATCCTTGCTTATCTCGGAGAGCACAAGAGGGAAGGACAGTTCATCTGCGGTTTTGCGATGGAGACTCAGAACCTTCTCGAGAATGCGAAAGCGAAGCTTACGAAGAAGAATGCGGATCTCATAGTAGCTAACAATCTGAAAGTTGCGGGAGCAGGTTTTGGAACTGATACAAATGTTGTAACCTTTATTAAACAGGACGGCAATAGAGTTCTCGAACTCATGTCGAAGGAAGAAGTAGCTGCAGAGCTTCTGAACGAAATCAGGGAGTCAATGGAATAGGAGGCAGTACAGATGAGTATTGTTAGAAGGCTGGAAGAACAGACAGTCAAAGAGGTTGCAGGGGCACAGGGCGGTGAAGGTGTGATGATCAGCCGCTGTCTCATCAATGACAACTCGGATATCTGGAATCAGGGTAGACTGTTCAATGTAGTCACCTTGAACAAGGACTGCGAAGTCGGCTATCACATACATAACGGGGATGGAGAAGCATACTACATTCTCGAGGGTGAAGCTGAGTATAATGACAATGGAGAGGTTACTATGCTCAAGGCCGGTGATGTTACATTCACAGGTCCGGGAGAAGGTCATGGCATCAAGAATCTCAATGATGCGCCGGTAAGATTCGTAGCAGTAATACTTTTCGTATAGAACAATGTATAAGAAAACAAGAGCTGACGCACTAACGATTGATTTTCGTTAGTGCGTCAGCTTTTTTATATTATAAGCATAGTTGCGATTGGAAGTGTTATCAGCGATACCAGAGTCGTTAGAGCATAAGCCCTGTTAAGCATTGTTCCGTCTATTCCATACTGCTCACAGCCAATTACAGGGAGACTGCCGCTTGGCACACCGTACATCAGCACCATTATTCCGAGGAGCATTGGCTCGACCGGAAGATTGACATTTCTGATGATAAAGGCCGCTGCAACCGGAAGAATAAGCATTTTGAATGCTGTATAGGCAAGCGTCCTGATATCCGTGAAAACTGTACGAAGATCAATTTTTGCCAGAGCGAAGCCCGTTACTATCATAGATAGTATAATGCATGCATCTCCCATTGTGCTCAGGCAGTCGACAACAACCACAGGCGGATTGACATCCATTATGACAAAGGCGATTGCTACGAAACCGGCCAGCATACCTGGACTTGCCAGACTTCGAATACTGAAAGGAGTCTTGTCGCCTGCTTTTGTCTTGAAGATGTGCTGTGCCATTGAATAGAACAGCATATTGAAGCAGATGATATAGAATACAAGATAGATTGCGGCCCCTTTGCCGTATAGAGCAGTAACCAGCGGAACTCCGAGAAAACCGTTATTACCAAAGGTGAGCATAACGGTAACCATGTTACGTTCGTTCGAAGGTACTCTGAGGATTCGTGCAAGAAGCGGACTTAGAGCTATGAGGCTTGCGAAAACAATAATCGAAAGCAGTGCATTCTGAAGCAGCAGATGGCTGCTTGGACGGTTCTCGTAACCGACAGCTGTTGAAAGCATCAGCGCCGGATTGAAGATTGCGGTGATAAGCTTGGCGATCGCTGCGGAACCGCGTTCATCCACCCAGGTCTTCTTGTAAGCGTAGTAGCCGATGAATATGAAAACAAAGAGCACTATTAATTTGTTAAGAATAATAATACTGTTAGCCAAGTTACTTCCTCCTGTAAAAACAACACTTCAAATATACTGCTGTAATGGGTTATAATACAAGGCGAACATCAGAAAGAATATAAGAAATATTAAATGGAGGAATAATGTTAACAGGTAAGCAGAGAAGCTATCTTAAAGGTCTGGCACAGAATATTCAGCCAACAGTAAGCATCGGTAAGAATGATCTTACAGATGCAGTAATCAAGTCAATCGACGATTATCTTGAGGCACATGAGCTCATCAAGGTTTCAATTCAGGAAGGCTCGCTTCTTGAACCAAAGGAGACAGCGAACGAGGTTGCCGAGATTCTTCATGCGGAGTTCGTTCAGGCAATCGGAAGAAGATTTGTGCTCTACAGACCATCAAGCAAGATTAAGAACAGAAAAATCGCACTTTAGTATTTAAAGCAGAATAGAACCCCGATGCACTATGCATCGGGGTTCTGTAATTCTTGATTGTGTCAGATTATTCCTCGCTGGCTGTAAATGTGCCGCTTGCAATAGCGGAATCTTTATATGTGTAGTTTACTACAATTTCTATACCACTTAATCCTGACTCTTCTTCAAGCTGTGCTGCAAGTGATGTGTACGAGTCTGATGAGCTATCTAAGCTCTTCTGAATCTGATCCTTTGCAGCCTTTGCTGTTGACTTTGAGTATCCGAGCTCTGATATGTCATATGTATAAGTGATAGTATTGTCCTTTATCTCTATGTCGAGTCCTTTATTCTGATCTTCCATGCTCTCGAGCTGTGCCATTGCGTCAGAATCATTGGCCATGAACTCTTCCAGTGTCTTTGGAGCACCACATGCAGTGAAAATGAAACACATCAGTGCTGCTGCAGCTAATATTAAACCTAATCTTCTCTTCATAATTATCTCCTTAAGCTTTTCAAGTAATCACAATAACCCTAATAATATAGCATATATTGTTAACCTGTTAACAGAACTAATGTCAGTTTATTCTTAATTCTTTCTTACTGATTTCATAGGAATTCCTGCAAGGCAGAAAGGAAGTTCCAGATTATTATCTTCGAGAAGTTTCTTGTTACTCAGAATCGTGAGAGTCTCTCCGTCTGCAACTATTTCTCCATTATTAATCAGAATTACCCTCGTGCAGGTTTCAAGTATCATATCAAGGTCATGTGAAGCGATGATTTTGGTTACCGGAATCTGCTGAAGTGTGTTAATCAGCATTCTTCTGTTGCGTGGATCAAGCGCTGCGGACGGTTCGTCCATAAGCATAATCTTAGGATCCATTGCGAGAATTGTCGCTATGGCTGCCATCCTTTTCTCTCCCCCGGAAATCTTATGATTGTGACGGTCTCTCAGATATTCGATGTTGAGTCTTGCAAGCATTTCATCTGCAAGCTGTACAGCTTCTTCACGGCTCTTACCGTAGTTCATAGGACCGAAAATCATATCATCGAGTACTGTAGGCATGAACATCTGGCTGTCAGAATCCTGCAGGACGAATCCCAGATTCCTGCGAATCTCGGGAAGAGTGTCTTTAGCAACTTTTACCCCGTCTACAAGAATATCTCCATCGACATACAGAAGACCCAGAGAGGCTTTCATAAGAGTGCTTTTACCTGCTCCGTTAGAACCGATGAGACCTACCTGTTCACCTTCCTTAACGTGGAAGCTGATGCCGCGAAGAACATCATCTCCGCCAGGATATGCAAACTTTACATTCTTGAATTCAAGCATTACGTACTCCTTAAATGAAAAATGCTGCGATTATTGCAGGGATGTTAAAGAATCTCAGAAGCATAATCAGCAGTGAAACAGCGAAAACTGTAATCTCTGAATACTTGGAACCTGCGTTGGCATCAAGATATTCAAAGTCTCCGTCAAAACCGCGGAGCTTCATACTTTCGTGCAGCCTTTCTGCGCGATCTGAACTTCTGAGGATAAGCTGTCCCAGGAAAGAGCCCCAGGCTGAAATATTGACACCTTTCTGCTCGGGTGCTCTGAGCTGATATGCGTCTGTCATTATCGCAACTTCTTCCAGAAGAACGCTGACATATCTGAATGTCAGAAGTATGAGGGAAGTGATTATTCGTGGAACGTGAAGCATTCTAAGTGCTGCACATATTGATTCAATGCGGGTTGTTGCTATGAGAAGGAAGGACGCCATAAGGCAGAATATTCCTTTAAGCATAAGTGTTATAAAAGAAATCATTCCGGCTGTTATGACAACATTTCCTATATTCATCACAGGAACTCTGTCAAAGAAGGGATTGAAGATACCGACCACGCACACGAGCGGCATTACTATCTTCAGCTTGTGGAAACAGGTTCCAATGGAAATCCCGCTGACAGAATATCCGGTCAGCGGGAATAAAACCATAGGGATAATACCCCAAATATCGTATTTATTAAAGGATACAGTGACAAGAATATAAAGAACGGTCATGACGAGCTTGGTAAGGGGCGAAAGGCGGTGGATGGGAGAATCCATTGCCGCAAGCTCATCCATAGCTCTTAATTCAATTGCTGCCTGTTCTGCTTTGTTCACTATTCTTTCTTCTTCTTTCTTCCAATTAAGCAAATTAACATTGCTATTACAGCAACTATGCAGGATCCGACAATACCGGATACTGTTGTGCCGAGAGCATTATCTTCATCATGGGAGAAAGCATAGTCAGGAAGAATAG
>JAZUII010000057.1:0-4857 GCA_045642105.1 Anaerovoracaceae bacterium
CATAGTCAGGAAGAATAGATGTTGATTCCTGAATATCCTGAGCCTTCTGAGCGGCATCGCTCTGAACACCGTAATCTTCTTCATCAAGGCCCATGTTTGCTGAGTAACCGCCATCTGAGTTACCGAAAAGCGACCACTCAAGTCCGTCAGGATTGCTGCTTGCGAAGAGTGAAAGACCGCCGCCGATAACAAGAACTGCTACTGCCAGTACCGCAAGAGCTCCCTTGAATGACATACGTGCGCCGTCTGCACTGACGCTTCTCTCTCTGATGAGCTCAGGTCTTGCTTCATTGATAAAGATAAGAACAGCTGCTGTTACAAGACCTTCTACAAAACCGATTGCAAGGTGAATTGGCTGCATAAGTGCGCAGAATGCACCAAATGGAAGTTCTGTAATTCCGCTGAGCTGTGTCTCAAGCACTACGGAGAATGCCCCGCACTGTAATGTTATTACACAAGCAAGTATTGATGCAAGAAGGAGTTTGCCTCTTGCCTCGCCCTTAGCGTCTCTGCCGGAGAAAAGCTTACTTCTCATTATTGGCTTATAGATAAGGAAATATCCTACAAAACATCCGTAGAATGCCATATTCCATACATTAGCACCGAAGGCCATCAGTCCTCCATCTGCAAAGAAGAGACACTGAATAATCAGAACTGCAATCATGCATAGGAATGCCGCCCACGGCCCGAGAAGAGCAGCCAGAAGCATGCCTCCACATATATGCCCTGAAGAACCTGTTCCGGGAATAGTGAAGTTAATCATCTGTCCTGCGAAAACAAGTGCGGCCATTACGGCCATTGTTGGAAGCTTTTCCTTGCTGTAGTCAAGGTCGAGCTTGTCTTCTTTTCTTAATTTGTAAATTGCTGTTCCTGCTGTTACTGTAGAAGCAACATACATTGTGGTTGCCACACCGGGAGACAGCAGAGCGTCTGCCATATGCATACAAAATACCTCTCTTTTCATCTTAGTGTGAATTCATTGTCGCATCTGCGAAAAACAGATACAAGCCCCGTAGGGGGTTATTTTTTGCAGAATTTTTGATGCGAAAGAAGCGAAAAAACTATGCAAGACAGCATGTAAGGTTATATAATAAATCCAAATAACGCTATTCTCCGCAAGGGGATATTTAGAAAGTAAAGGGGTTTGAAGATGGCTTTAACAAGAGACGAAAAGATTTGTAAGCTTGGTGCCAAGATTACAGACAGAGCACCTGTAATGCTCAAACTTGAGAAGGTGACAAAGGACTCCCCTGAGTACTGGGGACTGATGGCAGCCTGGAAGCACGGTAGAGACATTTTTGGCGAGAAAGCAGCTGATGATGGTCTTGATCTGATGCTCAAGATGAAGAAGAGACATCCATACACAAGAGCTGAGCTGACAAAGATGGCAGGATTTGATGATAAGTATATGGAGAAGCTCCTCTTTGAAGTACTCCCTCAGATGAGCCAGGTTGTATACAACAAAGAGAATCTGGATGGAAAGAATCCACAGCACGAGACTCGCTGGTCACTCGAGATGTTCGTACCTGGAGGTGCGGAGATTACAGTAATGAGAGACGGCATAACAGATAAGTATCCTGAGGCTGCTGATTTCTTTGAGAGAATGACATTCCTTCCACTAGCAGGTATTACCGAGATGGTTCCTCCTGGAGGTGCAGGAATCGGAATGCACGTTCTTCCTGTAGAGCAGGCTATTCCTACAGAGACAAAGTCACTCGATATTGAGCACCTTTCACACTGGCTCAAGAAGTACGAGGGCAAGATAGGTGTTGGTATCTGTTCATGTCGTAGACAGCAGACTGTACGTGGCGAGGGATCAGGAGACCTTGAGTCATACTGGTGTGTAGGTGTAGGCGATTTCGCTGACTACTGCCGTGAGACAGGTATGGGACACGACGTCACATATGAAGAGGCTATGGAGATTTTCCGTAAGGCTGAAGAGAAGGGATATGTTCACCAGATTACTAATATCGACGGTGAGGAGAAGATTTTCGGTATCTGTAACTGTGCAATCGGTGTATGTAATGCTCTGAGAACATCACAGCTCTTTAACACTCCTAATATGTCAGCAACTCCATATACTGCAGAGGTTGACCCTGAGAAGTGCGTTGCCTGCGGTAAGTGCGTAGAGGTTTGCCCTGCCGGAGCACCTAAGCTCGGACAGAAGCTCTGCACAAAGGATGGCCCAATCGAGTATCCTAAGAAGCCTCTTCCTGATGATCTTCCATGGGGAGAGCACATGTGGAGCAAGAACTACAGAAATGAGAACGGAGTTATCCAGACTTACAAGACAGGTACAGCACCATGTAAGGTTGCATGTCCTCTCCATATTGCTATTCAGGGATATATCAAGATGGCAAGCGAGGGCAGATATCAGGATGCTCTCAAGCTGATTAAGAAGGACAATCCATTCCCTGCAATCTGCGGATCAATCTGCCACAAGTACTGCGAGGCAGAGTGTATGAGAAATTCAGTTGACGATCCTCTGGCTATCGACGATATCAAGAAGTTCATCGCTGAGCAGGACCTCGTAGCTGAGCACAGATATGTTCCAGAGATGCGCTCATGTACAAGAGAGCCTATCGACAAGAAGATTGCTATTATCGGCGCAGGTCCTGCCGGACTCGGATGCGCGTACTTCCTCGCAATTGAGGGATATACACCAGTTGTATTCGAGAAGGAGAAGACACTTGGTGGAATGATGATGAACGGTATTCCTAACTTCCGCCTTGAGAAGGACGTGGTTAATGCAGAAATCGAAATCCTCAAGGAGATGGGTGTTGAGTTCAAGACAGGCGTTGAAGTTGGTAAGGATGTTACAATCGCAGAGCTCAGAGAGCAGGGCTACAAGGGCTTCTTCGTAGCAGTTGGTCTCCAGAGCGGTGGCAAGCTGAATATCCCTAATGATGATGCTAAGGGTGTTATGTCAGGAATTGACTTCCTTAAGGGCGTTAATGCCGGTACAGCAAAGAAGCTCCGCGGAAACGTTGTAGTTATCGGTGGAGGTAATATCGGTGCTGACGTTGCTCGTACAGCAAGAAGATGGGGCGCAAAGAATGTTAAGCTCTACTGCCTCGAGGCATACGATGAGATGCCAATGGGCGAAGAGGATCAGGCATACTGCGAGGCTGAAGGAATCGAAATCCACGCAGGATGGGGCCAGACAGAGATCATCGCTGAGGACGGCAAGTGCAAGGGTATCAAGTTCAGAAAGTGCACAAGCGTTAAGAATGCAGAGGGAAGATTTGATCCTAAGTTCGATGACAGCGAGACAGAAGAGGCAACATGCGCAACAGTTCTCTACTGCATCGGTCAGAAGGTAGACTGGAAGGAGCTCCTCAAGGGAACTAAGGTTGAGTTCAACAGAAACGGAACTGCAATCGCAGACCCTGTAACACTGCAGACAGCTGAGCCTGACATCTTCGTAGGTGGAGATGCTTACACAGGTCAGAAGTTCGTAGTTGACGCACTTGCAACAGGTCGTGAGGGAGCTGTATCACTCCACAGATTTGTTAATGAGGGTCAGTCACTCACAATCCATAGAAATACAAGACACTTCGACATGCTCGATAAGGAGAACGTAGCACTTCCTGTTGATGCATACAAGAAGCCTGCAAGAGCAAAGATTGCTATCGATGAGAGCAAGGTTCTCACAATGAACGATGAGAGAATCACTCTTACAGAAGAGCAGATTAAGCAGGAGGCATCAAGATGTCTTACATGCGGACGTACAGTAGTAGATACCAACGTCTGCCTTGGATGCGGCATGTGTACAGTTCAGTGCGAGTTCGACGCTATCAAGCTCAAGAGAACAAGAGGCGACGAGTTCTCAAAAATGGTTGTAGCTGAAGATAAGTTCAAGCACATCGGACCTTATGCAGCAAAGAGAGAAATCAAGATTATCAAGAGAAAGATTGCTGAGAAGGCTGGTAAGTAATGCACGAATTAGGAATCATCAATTATACTGTCAAGCAGGTTAAGCAGCTTGCAGAGGAGAACAATCTGAGCAAACTTTACTCAGTAACGCTTGAGTTCGGAGAGGTATCAGGTATCGTAACAGAGTATCTTGCAGATTACTGGAAGTGGTACTCAAAGAAAGACCCTTTTACTGATGGAGCAGAACTCAAGATGGAGATTCTTCCTGCAGTAACATGGTGCGACGGCTGCAGCAGAGAGTATCCGACGGTCAAGTTCGGAAAGGTGTGCCCATACTGCGGCAGCAAAGAAACCTGGCTCATTCGCGGACAGGAAATGAATATCAAGGAGATTGAGGCTGAATAAGCCTCAATCTTCATAGCGGGAGAAAATTATGAACAATATAGACATCATAGAGCTCAAAGAGACTATCCTTGAAGATAATGACGCAGATGCGAAGGTTCTCAGGGACGAGCTCAAGTCAAAGAAGATATGCCTCATGAATCTTATGTCGAGCCCGGGAAGTGGCAAAACCACAACTCTTCTGGCGCTCAATAAGGCCTTCGACGGAAGAATCAAGTGGGGTGTAATGGAAGCGGATATCGACTCCGATGTAGATGCGCAGACAATGCAGGCGGCAGGCGTACCTTCAATCCAGCTGCACACCGGTGGAATGTGCCACCTCGACGCAGATATGACCCGTCAGGGAATCAGAGCCTTCGGACGTGATGACCTTGATTTTATCGTGCTCGAGAACATCGGCAACCTCGTATGCCCTGCAGAGTTCGACACCGGAGCGGCAATCAACCTTACAATTCTGAGCGTACCGGAAGGTGATGACAAGCCGGCCAAATATCCTCTCATGTATGAGGTGTCTGATGTGCTTGTAGTTAATAAGATTGATGCACTGCCTGTTTTTGATTTCGACAAGGAGCGGATGGA
>JAZUII010000058.1:0-13716 GCA_045642105.1 Anaerovoracaceae bacterium
GTATGATTTGCTTATGTCACTTCCTGACATTAACAGCATCGTATTCCTCCTTAGAATTCAAGACCGGGCACTGCATCGAGGTCATAGCCTGCAGACTCACCGCTTCTGTGTGCATAATATGCCGAGCAGGCAATCATCACTCCGTTATCTGTGCAGAGTATAGGTCTTGGCGCACAGATTTCAATTCCGTGCTTACCTGCCTCCTCTGCTATAAGTTCTCTGAGCCTTGAGTTTGACGATACTCCGCCGGCCATAACAATGCGTTTCTGATTGAACTCGAGCGCAGCACCGACAGCCTTTTTGACGAGTACTTCCACGATTGCTTCCTGAAAGCTTGCCGCAAGATCGTTCACATTAATCTCTTTTCCGGCCTGCCGCTGTGAATTGATATAATTCAGTGCCTGTGTCTTAAGACCGCTGAAGCTGAAGTCATAGCTTCCATTCTCAAGATAGACTCTTTTGAAGGCCACAGCGTCCCTTCTACCCAGCTTCGCAGCCTTGTCCACTTTCGGACCGCCCGGATAGCCGAGTCCGATTACTCTTGCAACCTTGTCAAAAGCCTCACCGGCTGCGTCGTCCCTTGTGCTTCCGAGCTTCTCACAGGTATTGTAATCTTTGACATTAATAATATTGGTATGACCGCCGGACACAACAAGTCCCATGAACGGAGGCTCAAGATCCGGGTGCTCAATATAGTTCGCCGCGATATGACCATGCATATGATTGACACCGACAAGAGGGATGTCCTTCGCATAAGCTATGGCTTTTGCAGCGGCCACTCCGATAAGAAGCGCACCTACAAGTCCGGGGCCGTAAGCTACGCCGATGAGATCAACATCGTCAATTGTGATACCTGCCTCATTCAGCGCTGTATCTATAACCGCGTTGATATTCTCAAGATGTTTTCTTGAAGCAATCTCAGGCACTACTCCGCCGAATTCTGTGTGGATATCAATCTGCGATGTAATCACATTCGCAAGCATCTCTCTGCCGTCGGCAACAATTCCAACTGCAGTCTCGTCACAGCTTGACTCTATTCCCAATGTGATGTGCTTTCCGTTAAGCATTCACGAGTTCCTTTCTGAGTATCAGGGCATCCTCACCGTTGTCGATGTAGTAGCCCTCTCTTCTTCCAATCTCTTCAAAGCCGAGCTTGCAGTACAGGCTGATTGCCTTCGTATTGCTCGGTCTGACTTCCAGGCTGAGTTCTGTCACGTTCTCAGCTCTGAGTCGTTCTATCATATCGTTCATTATTTCAAGGCCGACATGTCTTCCACGCATATTCTCGCAGACAGCTATGTTGTTGAGCTGGGCTTCTCCGACGATGTTCCATACATCAGCATATCCGGCGAAAATCCCGTCGCATTCCGCAACAATCACTCTTGCCAGCCTGTTGTTCTCTATGTCGTGCAGTATCGACTCTTCGCTCCATGGCATCGGAAAAGTCGCTATCTCAAGTTCTGCGATTGCCGCTGAATCCTCCGATACAGCATCTCTTACCAGAATTTCTGCCATCTCAGTCTCTACCTGCTTATCTTTCTGCTGAGAGTTCCTTCGCGCAGTCTCTGCTCAGCTTCACTCAGTCTCATATATTCAGGCATCAGCTGTCCGTACTGAAGCACCTCGCCCTTTACAGCTTTCTGCCGAGCCAGTTCTGCAATTTCAACTGCATTCTGGTATCTTATATCCTCTCCGGCAAGCACATAGCTTTCCTCTGCAAGACCATCTTCCATGATTGACTGGTATGCATCAATTCCGTCACCGGTGAAACATATTCTTCCGTCCAGCTTTCCGGCCATTTCTATGATTTCTTCAATCATATACTGCTTCTGCTCGGCACACTCTGTTAGACTGCCGTTCTCAAGCTTCCAGAAGCCGCCGTATGTCTGGTGTCTTCTTGCATTGATTATCGGGCATACATAGCTGCAGCCCTCTGATTCTGCAAGAGACTTTGCTCTAAGTGCCATACCTTCAAGAGAAGACACAGAAACGCAAGGAAGCTCCCACATCTGAGAGAGCGTCCTTGCTGTAGTTACTCCGATTCTAATACCTGTGAAAGAGCCCGGGCCTACTGATGCCGCAACATGTGTGATGTCTTTCTTGGCTGCACCTGCCTTGCTGAGACATTCATCTGCAAGTGTGATGATTTCCTTCAGGTGATTCATCTCTGCTGCTGATGAAGACTCATATACTCTGCCCGATTCATCTATTATTGCGGCAGAACCATATCTGCCTGTTGTCTCTAATGCCAGAATCAGCATATTGTGAGCATCCTTTCTCCTTCGTTCTCAGTATATTCTATCTTGATGAGAATGGCATCTTCCGGCATTACCGAAAGCACCAGATCAGCCCATTCAACTATGCACAGGCCGTCTCCGTCAAAATATTCATCTCCTCCGATGTCGAGAAGTTCCTCTCCATCCGAAAGGCGATACACGTCAAAATGATAGAGCGGTATGCGACCGCTTATGTATTCCTTTACGATATTAAAGGTCGGACTGCTCACCTGCTCGCTGACACCCAGCCCCTTTGCAATATACTTGGTGAGGGCTGTTTTACCGGTACCGAGATCTCCAACGAGGCCGATCACATCACCGGGTTCAGCATTCTCAGCAAGCATCAGTCCGAATGCTTCAGTATCTTTTTCGTCTTTAAGTATTATTGTTCTGTTATCTAAAACTTGTTTCATTATGAAGGAATCCCGAAATTCTCTTATATAAGATAAATGTAATAACAGCATTTACTCCTGCCTTGATGAGGTTGAAAAGAACAATAAATCCCATCATGTCGAGAACTGCTTCTTTAGGTATGCCTATGTAAGCAGATGTTACGAAATAGTTCATGACGCACATCACGATAATAGTAACAATCACGCCGGCAAACAGAGCTGCGGCCGCTCTCTTTCTGGTCTTGTTCTTCTGATATACAGCTCCGATTATCACTGCAACCATACCTGTTGCCATAAAGTGCATTATGAATCCGTAGAATCCGTCTCCACCCATAAGGAACGCCTGAATAAAACACACCACCAGTGTCACAATAAGGCCCGGAACAGGACCATAGGCGAACGCTGTAATGTAGATAGGGACATCAGCCGGATCATATTGCAGGAAAGGCAATGGCGGGAATGGAATTCTCACCAGTGTTACCAGTACCAGCGATATCGCTGTCATCAGTGCAAGCTTGACAAGCTTCTGTGTACTCATTCTGTTGTTGTTCATAACATATTCCTCCTTATTGTCATCATTCAGAATAAGATGGAATCTGTCAGGGAATAAATAACGGCCTCGAAATATAACACTTCAAGGCCGCACAACGCAAAACACATTAGAAATGTTTCTTCCATCCGGACTGTAACCGTCGGCATTGGATTCTCACCAATTCAGCTTTCGCTCGTGGGCTTATGCGCTATGCAATTACCACCGGTGTGGACTTTCACCACGCCCTGAAACAGATTTTTTAAATGTAGTATAAGTATATAATCAGCAGCAGATATTGTAAATAGCTGTTGCGTAAATACGAGCCATCTTGTAGAAAGACTCAAGGTCAAGTCTCTCGTCTGCCTGATGCATTGTATCAGGCTCTCCGGGAAAAAGTCCGCCGAAGGCGAGAGTATTCTTCAGCATCTTGGCGTATGTTCCGCCGCCGATAGTTATCGCCTGGTTCTCTGTATCTCCGGTCTCCGAAATATATGCATCCATAAGTTTCTCAACCATAGGATGGTCAAGTGGCATATAGATTGGATCCTCACCCATAGTCTTTACAATTCCTATACGGGTATTCTCCGTTGTCTTCTCAATCTCAGCATATACCTGTTCCGCCGTACAGCTTACAGGATATCTGATATTGACTGTGACTGATGCCATCTCCTCGCTGAAAGAAGCCATTCCGACATTCCATATCAGCTTGCCTGACGGCTCATCCTCGAAACAGCATCCCATGTTCTCTCCGTTAAGATTGAAACCGATGTACTCGTTATAGAAAGCTATATAGTCATTCAGTTCCTCACATGCAAACTGAAGTCTTCCAAGGAAATCCATCATAATGCTTATCGCATTGATTCCAAGCTCCGGATGCGCACCGTGAGCCGCTTTTCCCTCTGTCTCGAGTACCAGCGATGAACCCTGCTTCTTCGCGCGAATCTTGAAACCGGTCTCGAATGTGTACTGTGCGATTCTGTCTTTAATAAGCTCGTACATCGCATTGTCAGAAGCTGCAATTACAGCTCTCGCTGATGCAGGCACTGCATTAGGCGCAGTTCCCGACTGAAGCTTTGTGAGTCTCAGCCCCTCTCTGCCTCTTGCACTTGTGAGTTTCTGTGAAAGGTCAAAGAAAAGAATTCCCATCTCACCGTTAATCAGCGGGAACTCTCCATCAGGAGTGATGCCGAAATCCGGCATGCCCGCAGACTCAAGATAGTGAGTCATTCCTTCTTTTCCGACTTCTTCATCCAGGCCGAGAATAAGTCTGATATTCTTTTTCGGCTTAATACCCGCCTCTTTGATTGCTTTCAGCGCATAAAGGCTTGCGACAAGAGGTCCCTTGTCATCGGAAACGCCTCTCGCATATATCACTCCGTCTTCAATCCTTGGCGAATATGGATCGCTTTTCCAGCCGTATCCCTCAGGAACCACATCAAGGTGTGCAACAATCCCGAAAGTTTCTGCACCCGCCTCGTCAGACCTGAATTCTATATGTCCGCCGTAATTATCATCATTAAATGTGTCGAAGCCCATATTGGCTCCAACTCCAAGCATATGCTCGAATGCCGTCTGCACACCTCTTCCGAACGGATAGATGTCTCCATCAACCGTCCTTACAGCTGCCGACTGAACACTTGGAATCGATACCGATTCCTTCAGTGTCTTAAGCATATCCTCTCTGTATGTCTCCAGTATATCCAGATAATTCATTACTCAATTGCGCTGATACTTCCTGCTTCTGAAGTACCCTTTGTTACATATTCAGATACAATCTTACCATCTTTAACAGTAGAAATCGTAACCGTTCTGATTGTGTTACCCTTTGCGTCAAACTTGAAAACTCCTGTTGCTCCGTGCATACCCGAAAGGTCAAGCAGAGCATGTCTTACAGCTTCTCCGTCAGTTGACTTTGCGTTATTGATTGCATTCATAAGAAGCAGATATGAATCATATCCAAGCGCCGCATTCTGTGTTGGGAGATCGTCAGAACCATACTTATTAGCATACTCAATTATGAATCTCTGAGTCTCTGCCGTAACACTGTCTGTTGTCTGATTATCCTCATTGATTACAGTATCATATGGGAAAACCAAGTGATATGAAGGGTGAGCACTTGCCACTTTGACAAAATCGCTGTTGCCCCAGAGCTTTGTTCCGAGGATTGTAATATTCTCAAGCCCCTTCGACTCTGCAGTTTTGAGGAAAGAATCCATCTGATCTGTAGTAATCGGAAGGAATACTGTGTCCGCACCCGAATTCTTTATTTCTTTGATGAGACTTCCCCAACTGTCATTTGTAATAGTCGTGTTTGTTCTGAGCACAATCGGATTATTCGACTTCTTTCCGGTCATAGATGCTACAGCATCACTGAATCCGTCTGCAACCGCCGAAACAGTACTGTCGTTCTTCATATCTACAAGCGCAATCTTCTTTGACTTGAGTTCTTTCAAAGAATACTCCGCAAGTCCTACTCCCATCTGAGAGTCTGTGATGCAGGCTCTGAAGTAATATCCGTTATCCTGTGTGATAAGCGGATTAACAGCCGACGGTGTAATTGTCGGAATCTTTGCAGCCCCTACATACTCAGATGCAATCAGCGATGATGCCTCTCCGCAGCTTCCGATAATTGCAACAGGCTTCATCTTGATAAGATTCTGTATCGCTGTCTTGGATGACTTTGCATTTGACTGAGTATCAACTGAAATCAGCTCCACATTGTATCCGTTGACATTGTTGTAGATACTGTGTGCAAGGTCAATTCCCTTGTACTCAGCTTTGCCTGTCTCAGCTGAAGAACCTGTCTGCGGTTCAAATACTCCAATATAAATGGTGTTGTCATCGTTCTGCGGTTCATCGATAAAAGTATATCTGAAATTATCGAAGGTTGTGCAGCCGCTGAGCACGAAAGCACACATCAGTACGACAAACGCCGCTGTTATTATTTTGCTTTTTCTACCATTCTTCACGGTTAAGCGCCTTCCTTATCTCTTCTGCAGTTTCAAGGTAGTTAATTGCTCCACGAAGATGTGCAGCTCCACGCATACCTCTCGTATACCAGCCGACATGCTTCCTTATCTCCTTGACTGCGTTGTTCTCACCTTTGAGCTCTATAAGCCCTTCAAGATGTCTGAGAAGCATCTCTATTCTCTCTTTGTCTCCAGGTGGATTCGGAAGCTCCATTCCATTGTATAGAGCATTCAAATCTCTAAATATCCATGGATTACCCTGCGCGCCTCTGGCAACCATAACCATATCGCAGCCGGTCTCATCCATCATACGCATGCCGTCCTCAGCACACATTACGTCTCCGTTACCGATTACCGGTATACGGACACTTTCTTTTACCCTTCTTATAATATCCCAGTCAGCACTGCCGTTATAGTACTGCTCCCTGGTTCTTCCATGAACACATACGGCAGCTGCTCCGGCACTCTCGATAGCCTGAGCAACCTCTACAGCATTGATAGTATCAGGTGTAAAACCCATTCGTATCTTGCAGGTTACCGGCTTGTCGGTATTGTCCACAGCAGCCTTTGTTACATCGTATATAAGTTCAGGATTCTTAAGCAGCGCGGACCCATCGCCGTTCTTTACAACCTTAGGCACCGGACATCCCATATTGATATCCAGCACTTTATTCCTGAGGTTGTTAAGCATTCTAGCAGCATGTGCTATTATATCCGGTTCACTTCCGAATATCTGTATAGCAGTAGGTCCTGCTGTCTCCTTTATGTATGTCAGCTTCGGAGTGTTGCGGTCGCCATAATACAGGCCTTTGGCACTAACCATTTCTGTACAGGTCATCGCAGCACCCTGTTCCTCACAGAGTTCCCTCATAACGGAATCGGTAATTCCAGCAAGAGGAGCAAGTACAAAAGGATTGTCCAGTTCCAGATTTCCTATTCTGATCTCTCCCATTATCTGCTCTTTCTCTGAAGTCCCTTGTTCTTCTCGTAGACAATCAGCAGGCCCTCCAGTGTGAGGCGCTTGTCGATCACATCGATGCAGTCAACACCGCTCTCGACCATAGTTGCCATACCGCCTGTCGCTACGACTTTTATCTCATCCCTTGTCTCGCCGTATACGCTTACCAGCTCATCCTTCATGCCGTTAATCATATAGTCAGCAAGACCCATGTGTCCGAAAATCAGACCGGCCTGAATACACTCAGTTGTATTCTTGCAGATGAAGCGCTCCGGCTTCTCCAGATCGACATTAGGCAGCTTCGCCGTCTGCTGGAAAAGTGCTGTCGCTGAAGTCTTGATTCCGGGAGCGATTGCTCCGCCGACGAAATCTCCGTTGCCCGTAACAACACAGAATGTTGTCGCAGTTCCGAAATCCACGATAATGAGCGGACCCTCGTACTTAGTGTACGCAGCAACAGAATTTACAATTCTGTCTGAGCCGAGCTGTCTCGGATCATCGCATTTGATTCTGAGACCTGTCTTTATACCTGTCTCAACAATAATCGGTTCAAGATTAAAGTATTTGTAACTCATGTGCTGAAGCGTGAAAATCAGCGATGGAACTACCGATGAAATGATAATGTCATCGATATCTCCGGGATCAAGTCCCTCGTGTCTGAACATGCTGTCAACCAGTGTTCCATACTCGTCAGCACTTCGTCTTGTATCTGTTGTAAGTCTCCAGTTAGTAATAAGCTTACGGTTCTCGAATACTCCGAGAACGACATTTGTATTACCTACATCTACAGCAAGCAGCATCTATCTATTGCTCCTCCAGTCTCTTTATTGCCAGTGCCATTGTAAGGCCCGGGATAATTCTGTTTCCGGTCATCTCAGCTCCGAGAATCTCATTGATTCTCTTAAGTCTGTACTGAACCGTATTGTTGTGAATGCACATAAACTCTGCTGTCTTGTTCGAATTCATTCCCGCATCAAGGATGAATGTTGCTACAGTATCAAGCAGCAGTTTGCCCTTATTCGATGACACCTCTCTGCTGAAAGGCTCAAGCAGGTCGAGGTACATCTTCTTAAGAGAAGAATTACCGCTCTGAATATTGATACAGTCACATACCATCGACATCTCATATTTGGAGAAAACTCTCTTATATGGGAATACGACTTCTACAAAACGCCATGTCTTGTTAATCAGTCTGAATCCTTCTACAGCTGCATCCAGAGTCTCGATGCCTGTGATATGGAAGAGTCTCATGTCCTTGCGTCCGCCCTTAAGCTCATCGAACATCTCCAGACATCTCATCTTGATTTCATGAGCCTGCTCGTTTGTTCCATTGTGGTAGACCATTCCATAGAGGTCATGCTCGTCTGAAAGAGTGAGTACGTTAAACTTGTACTGACGCTTATATTTCTCAATGATATCCACCATCTCTGCCGGCTCAACCTCATTTGCATAGAACACGCTTGCGTACTTTGCGCCCTTGAGTCCGGCCTCTTCAAGCAGTGTATAGCAGAAACTCATATCGCCTCTTACAGCAGACTTGATGAACTCAGCTCTTGAATCTCTCTCCGGTGTGTATTTCCACATTCCGATAGCCAGCTCGATAATCTCTGCAAGCTTTCTGATCTCTGTTGCTGAATAGTTATCCTCATTGTCAACTACCATAAGGATGTATTTCTGACCGGCAATCTCGATATATCCCCAGTAAGTAATGATTCCCTCTATCTCGATTCTTGTATATACAGTCTGATGCATAGCATCTTCAGTTCTCGCAAGCTGAATGGCATCATCAATTGTTACCAGATGTCTTGTCTCAATTGTGAGAATAGGATTGAACTCCGCAGTCATAAGTACAGCCTGATAGTCGTTATTCAAAGCTGCCTCTTTGAGAGCAACAGGGAAATTGCTGTGCTTCTCGAAGTTCAGAAGGTGGAAAATCGTGTTATTGAGAATATTATCGCTGTAATTATGTCCATAGAGAACCTTATCGAGCACCTGCTCAATAAGCATCGAATATGTCACCTTTCCAGTATCTTTCAGTGTGATAACGAGCAGTCCGCTATCTTCAGCTGTCTGAACCACTCTCGGATCAACTGATGCAACACCGTTCTCATTCAGATAGATTACGAGTGCAGCAATACCCTTCTTTCCAAGTCCGGCAACAGCCTTGCACTGTGCATCGATGTCATTCTTATGCTGCCAGAAATGTGTGACAACCATCTGTTCTTTGATGCCGTTTCTCTCAACACCGTTCTCAATATCATCCTCATCAAGAATTGAAACAGTACGAACCCTTCTGTCACTTTTTCTCTCACAGGAAATCACTTCACAACCGGCAAAAGCATCAAGTTTCAAGCAATCTTCAACTGTTATTCTCATATTGTTACTCCTGCGACTCATCTTCGCTCTCTGAAATAACTTCTTCTATCTTTGGTTCTTCTTTATCCAGTGGCTTAGGCTTAGCTGTTGCTCTTCTGTACATCTCGTATCCTACACGATCTCCGTCAGAAGAACCTTTCTGTGCAGCATCACCCATAAGTTCTCTCTGCAGCTGTCTGAGTTTTTCTTCAGTTTCTCTTCTCTGCTGTTCTTCAAGAATTGCAGCTTCCTTAGCCTCTTCTTCGTTGCTCTTTCTGATCTGCTCTTCCCTGTCCTTAACCTGAGCCTGAAGTTCTTCAGGTGTTACCTCACCTGTGTACAGAGCTTCGAACTGCTCTCCGTCAAGTGTCTCAACAAGCAGAAGTGCCTGTGCAACTCTCTCGAATGCATCATCATGCTCTATGAGAATCTTCTTAGTCTCTGCGTAGCAGTTCTCAAGAATGCTTCTGATTTCCTTGTCGATTGTTGATGCAATCTCCTCAGAGTAGTTCTGCTTTGTTGAGAAATCTCTTCCAAGGAAAACTTCATCATTGCTTGAGAAGCTTACAGGACCGAGCTTCTCACTGAAACCATAGCGGGTAATCATACCTCTTGCTGTCTCAGTAGCTCTCTCAAGGTCGTTGCTTGCTCCTGTGCTGATGTCATCAAGCTTGAGTTCCTCAGCAACTCTTCCACCAAGCAGATGCTTGATTGTATCGAGCATATGACCCTTTGTCTCGAAGAATCTGTCCTCCTCAGGCAGCCACATTGTGAAACCGCCCGCCATTCCTCTTGGAATGATTGTAATCTGGTGAACAGGATCTGCGCCCGGTGTCGCTCTCAAAACAATTGCGTGGCCGGCTTCATGATATGCTGTGAGCTTCTTCTCAGCATCTGAAATAACTCTGGACTTCTTCTGAGGTCCTGCCATTACCTTAGTAGTAGCCTCCTCAATCTCGTCCATTCTAATCTTAACGCCGTTTCTTCTTGCAGTAAGAAGAGCCGCCTCATTAATGAGGTTCTCGATATCGGCCGGTGAGAATCCGGCTGTTCTTTTTGCAAGCACCTCAGGGCTTACATCTTCATCGAGAGGCTTGTTCTTAGTGTAGAGCTTGAAGATTTCCTCTCTGCCCTTAACATCAGGCATTCCGATGACAATCTGTCTGTCGAATCTGCCCGGTCTCAGGAGAGCTGGGTCGAGCACGTCTGGTCTGTTAGTTGCGGCGAGGATGATAATTCCGAGATTGTTGTCGAAACCATCCATCTCTACGAGCAGCTGGTTTAATGTCTGCTCTCTCTCGTCGTTACCGCCGCCGAGTCCTGCGCCTCTTTTTCTTCCTACTGCATCAATCTCATCGATGAATACGATACATGGAGCATTCTTCTTTGCCTCTGCGAAAAGGTCTCTTACTCTTGAAGCACCTACTCCGACAAACATCTCTACGAAGTCGGAACCCGAGATTGTGAAGAACGGTACACCCGCTTCACCTGCAGTAGCTCTTGAGATATATGTCTTACCTGTACCAGGGTTACCAACGAGAAGAACACCCTTAGGAATTCTTGCGCCGAGCTTTGTATACTTCTCAGGACGCTTGAGGAAATCAACAATCTCCTCGAGCTCAACCTTCTCTTCTTCAAGTCCGGCTACATCATCGAAGGTAATCTTCTTGCTGTTGCTCTTATAGAGCTTTGCCTTGTTCTTTCCGAACTGGAAAGCCTGCTTGTTGCCTCCCTGATTGAGCAGGAAGTACAACAGGAAAATCATCGCAATAACCATCAGAATGGTTGGAAGAATATTCAGGAAACTGAAATCACTTTCCGGAGGATTACTTTCCAGCACAATATCCTTCGACTCGAGCATTGGGTAGACATAAGTCTCTTCCAGCCAGTTAATCTCGAGAGCCGAAGGTGCATAAGCAATCTCAACATTGCCCTTCTTATTGGTTCCTGTAAGTTCTCTGTCTGTGATATTGATCTTCTCATACTCACCGGCTTCAAGGTGTGAAGCAAACTGAGAGAACTTTACTTCTTTCGTCTCCGTTGTATCCTGCATATCCTTCATGAAATATGCAGCACCGAGAACGAACATGAATATAATCAGATACGTTACAAAACTGTGACCTGTTTTTTTCAAATCGAATTACCTCTTTATCTTTTTTAATGCATTTTTTGTGTTCAAACTACAAATTATCACTTTAGTTTACCATACAGCGTCCAATAGTTCAAGGAAGAGGACCCTTTCACTTGTGTCGCTAAGCTGATAATTCTGTGAAAATCTTCCCTGTTCGCGCTGCTTTGCTGTCGAAAGCTGACTGTTAGGCACAATCCAGAGAATCTCACTTCCGATTGCGACAACGAGAATCCTGTCCCTCTCCGACTGAACGATTTTCTCATCCACAAAGAAGTCCTGAAGCTTCTTGCTTTTACCCCCCTTGATTCCGATATAATCGCCCTCTCTTCTCGTTCTCAGAGTAAGGCTTCCGGCCTGTCCAGGGTATTTCTCGTTAAAAGCATCGAAGTCGAATGCAGCGTACACGTCCCCGTCGTCAGGACAAAAATCTTTTCGCATGAGAATCTGCGGAACGAGTCTGTAGTCCGAAGCAGGATCATGCTCTTTCTCTGCCGCCTCTTCCGGCATGAAAACAAGTTTGTCATACTCGCGCTGTGCAACAAGACCTCCAGGCAGATTTGCTGATGCGGACGGATTTGACGAGAAAATCAGATTCATAACAGCGAGCACCAGCTCGTAGCTTGCACCCTCCATTATTCCGATCGTTCTGAAACAGAACACAATAATTCTTCGAAGAATTGCTACATGCTGATCCTTCATATCACTTATGTCGAGAATCAGCGCATTTCTTACTGTGTCGAAGTCCATTGCCTCACTGCATATATTCGATGCCTGCAGTTCCATGTAATTATCATCAATTTCAGCAATCTCTGCATATCTGCGCAGTGCATCCTTGATGTTCGGATTGTAGTTCTTCTCTATATAAGGAATGAGCTTGAGACGAATCTTGTTCCTTGTGACATCAGCAACCTCATTGCTCTCATCTCTATTAGGATGAAGCTTGTTGACTTTAATATATGTTTCAATATCCGCACGGCATACATCAATCAGCGGTCTCACAATAACATAGCCCATATCAGATACTCTGACTGTGCTTATTCCTGCAAGTCCATGCACCCCTGTTCCTCTCATAAGTCTGAAAAGAACGGTCTCGCTCTGGTCATCCGCATTGTGTGCAAGCGCAATGTAAATATTAGCTGGATCAACTCCCTGTTGCGCCAGCTGATCCGCAACATCATCAAATATTTCATATCTGATAATCCTTCCGGCCTCTTCCGTACTTGCACCCATCTCTTCAGCCATGGCTTTGCAGTCAACATCGTATACCAGACACTCAAGGTCCATCTTCTCGCACATTGCCACCGCATTAGCCTGTTCCTCGTCGGCTTTTGCCCCTCTCAGGTGGTGGTTCACATGCACAGGAACAAGGCTGAGCTCCATTGAATGCGAAAGCTCATTGAGTGCATGCAGCAGGCAAAGCGAGTCCGGACCGCCGGAGAAACCGACAATTATTACTCCACCCTCTGCAATCGTTCCAGTCTCAAGCATCGAAGCGATAACACCCGAAGCTGTTCTTTTCTTTTCTTCTGCTTCTGCAGCCGTTTTCTTTGTATCTGTCATTTCCAACCCCTATTCAGCTTTAATATCAAAGAATCTGCAGCCGTTCTCGAGCAGCTGCTTCGCTGTATCTTCATAAGTCATACCCTTGAGAACTGACATCCTTCTCACCACATGCTCCACATAAGGCGCTTTGTTCGGTCTGCCCCTGAATGGTTCCGGTGTAAGATACGGTGCATCAGTCTCTGATAAAAGGTGCTCTATCGGCACCGCTGCTGCTACCTCAGCAGCTTTCTTTCCGTTCTTGAAGGTTATTGGTCCACCGAGCGAGATCATCGCACCCTTCTTCACATACTCGAGCGCAAGTTCCTTGGAACCGCTGAAACAGTGAAGCTGCACCTTTGTGCTGAAAGCTCCCTCTTCTTCGAGGATATCGAAAGTCAGCTGGTTGGCGTCCCTCGTATGAATCATAATAGGCATGCCGAGTTCGAGGGCAAGTCTGATCTGCTTGCGAAAAAGCTCCACCTGCTCTTCGCGGTCATCCTTGCCGTAGTAGAAATCAAGTCCGATCTCACCGATTGCTTTTACCTTAGGATGTGCTGCCAG
>JAZUII010000059.1:0-10367 GCA_045642105.1 Anaerovoracaceae bacterium
ATACCTTAATGACGAACTTGAACAAAAGCGCTGGAACTTGACGCAAAATTTGCATTTTAAGATCCTTTTTCCATAGACTGCCGACAGCTTTTATCTTAAAATATTTATGAAATGTAATTAAGTACGGAGGACATATATGGATTACAAGATTCTGGCTATTAATCCCGGCTCAACTTCAACGAAAGTGTCACTGTTCATAGGCAGCGAGGAAGTTAGCAAGGTTGAGGCTATGCACGATCACGAGATTCTTGAGAAACTTACAACACTCGACGAGCAGCTCGATTACAGATACGAGACAATTGTGGATGCCCTTTCTGCAGAAGGCGTAGACCTTGCAGGACTTAGCGCAGTTGCATGCAGAGGCGGCTGCTTCGGCAGGATTCACGGCGGAGCTTACAAGGTTGAAGAGAATCTGCTGTATGCCTGCAAGCACCCATATCTCGAGCACGCATCGAACTACGCAGCTATTCTTGGATATCATTTTGCGCAGGAATACGGCTGCGATGCGTACATCTACGACGCAGTCTGCACCGACGAGATTTCTGACGTGTCCCGCATCACCGGTTTCAAAGAGGTAAAAAGAACTGGTTTTTCGCATACGCTGAACACCAAGGCGGTCGCTCGTGCTGAAGCCGACAAAATGGGCATCAAATACGAAGACGGCGTGTTCATCGTTGCTCACATGGGCGGCGGTGCCAGCACCAACATTCAGATCGGCGGCAAAATCGTCGAAACAATCTCCGATGACGAGGGGGCATTCTCACTTGAGCGCAGCGGAAGACTTGCAGGTCGCTACCTGATTGAGCAGTGCTACAGCGGCCAGTACACTCAGCGCGAGATGATGAAGAAGACCAAGGGTAAAAGTGGCGTTGTTGCCCACCTCGGCACAAAGGATATGCGCGAGATTGAGCAGATGATCAAAGACGGCAACGAGGAAGCCAAGCTTGTTACTGACGCAATGGCTTATCAATTCGCTCGTGACATCGGGTCACTTGCGCCAATCGCTCACGGCAAGATTGACAGAATAATCCTGACAGGTGGCTGTGCATACCGTGAGTTCCTGACAGACGCTATCACAGAGTACGTTGACTATATCGCTCCGGTTGTGATATATCCGGGCGCACTCGAAATGCAGGCTCTTGCCGGCGGAATCACCAGAGTTCTGGACGGCGAGGAGGAATATCGCGTGCTTGATAGTCCGTATACAATGTAATATCTGCGAAAAGCAAAATGGAGGTGCATATGCGCCTCCATTTTATGCTTATTTTGTTTTGATTGTTTTGATACCGGTCCAGCCTGAGTAATAGCTGCTTCCGCTGACTTTTTTGACCGATCTCACTTTGACCTGATAGTATGTTTTGGCTTTTAACTTCTTTACTGTTCTATATCTGCTTGTTGTTGTAACATATTTCCATGTTGAAGTGCCCTTCTTTCTGTATGCTATCTGGTAATATCCCGCACCTTCCGCCTTGGCGATGTTTGTGTAGAAAGCTTTGCTTCTACTGTACACTTTGAAAGATGTGCTCTTAGGATTAATCTTGAATGATTTTGTTAATGTTCCAGAATATTTACCTGTTCCACATATTGTAACTTTATGTGTACCTACATTCTTGCAGTCGGTGTTATATGTAACTGTTACAGGTACAGTTCTTCCATTTACAGTGACTTTGACAGTCGGCTTCTGCACCGAACCAGTATATGATCTGCTTGAAAGTCCCGAAACCGATACTTTGTTGTTCTTTTCTTCGATCGTCGCAGCCTTTGTATAAGCCTTTATTCTCGCGCACTGGCTGTAATCTGCGCAATCCTGCCAGCTGCTTGTTCCTGATAATTTGCGGTAACTCTGACCTTTCTCAAAACCGGCTTTACTTTTAATCAAAGTGTATGGCGAAGAGTTACTCTCAATAGCAAATCTGCAGCTTCTTGACGAGTCTTCCCTGCACTTCAGGAATGTTACCTGCACTGCAAAATCCGTTCCATTATCCATCAGTATGGATTTATTCAGCTTAACATTTGTAACTGCAGTTCCCTCATTGCTTACCAGAACACTGTCAACGAGATTTGCTTCCACCAGGTCTGCCGGTTTCTTTGCATTCTTATAGATGTCTACCCTGAAGTTATATGTAAAATTCTGACAAATTCCTGATGAGCTGCTTCCCGGAACGTTATTTGTGTTGAACGCAACAGCCTCCAGTCTCTCCTTCGAATTTGCCTTTACCGTAAAGAAATTGGCAACTGATCCTTCTTTCCTGATGGTGAGGTTGTTCGAGATTGAGCTTCCATCATAATGGTAATTATGATCATATGCGGACGAAGACTGCATATCAACACACATAGCATCCTTCAATGTTGCATCGTAGAAGGAAATGTAGAAGTAACCCTTATTTCCCCAGTCTGAACCCCAGCTGTTCTGGCAGATCCATGCACCATTACCTGGAGGAGTTCCTGCCTTGCTTCCCTTGAAGTTGGAAGCAGCATAACTGTTATCCCATCCAATTATAGCTACAGCGTGGTTTGGAACTCTGTCATCAGAGCAGTAGTAAGCTGTTTTACTGCTGTTATAGTAATATGCGTTTGAGAAGTAAGATGATGCTACTGCGCCTTTTTCAGTTATTGCCTCTTTTATCTCATCTACACCGTATGGTGTATATGCATTCTCTATGATTAAACTGTCTTTCCTTGCATCCGCAGTTGAGAAAGATATTTTGCTTGCAGCAGCTCCGGTCGAGTGTGATGCCAGCGGCTTAATAGAGTCGTTTGCAATTCCGCTCCATGTTGAAAGCGTAGTAACTCCAAGTGAATTATTTCCGCCAATGCTATACCACTTCCGGCTTGTAGTATTTATATATGTTGAATCATTGGCAGTGTCTTTTAATTCATCCGTAGCATGATTGTATGTGAAATATGCCAGATGGAGAGGCGAAAAAGCAACCGTTGACGGTGTCCTGCCGTTGTTGACCTGTTCCTGCATCCAGCTTCTCTCAGCAGTCGTAGCAAGAGCGCATGCCCAGCAGATACCAAGAGTACCCTGATTCTTCACTTTGATTTTACTTGAATAAGATAATGTGCGGCCATCATATTTGGATGGATACTTGGTTGCAAGGTTAAGCGTAAGATCGGCTGTTTCCGATTCCTCATTTTCATCCGAAGAATCCGCATCGGAAGCCCCGTCTTCCGAATCTTCATCAGAAACTTCTTCATTAGAAGCGTCTTCATCATACAATACGTCATTTACAAGAGCTGCGGATTCTTCACCTTCTTCAGCATCTTCATCCTCTTCGGATTCTTCATCGATGGAATCTTCTCCAGCATCAGCTTCGCACTTATCCTGATCAACCGCATCTTCTTTTATTTCTTCTTTATCTGCCGGTGATTCTTCATCTGATGTTGTTTCTTCCATTTCTTCAGCAAGTTCAATGAACTCTTCATTCACCTGTTCACTGTTTGCCTCCGGTGGAGCAAGATATCCAAGGTCATCTCTAGCTTCAATAATTTCGTCTGCAAATGTATATGATGCAACACCAATACATACAGCTAAAACAATCACGGAAACAATACATATTATGATTCTATGCTTTGTTACCTTAGCCATGACGCCCCTCTCTAAAATATTCCAGACACCTGATGTTCTATCAACAGCATCTGATTAAAACCTAACTCCCTCTACAATAAAGAGACTTTTGAATATGTGTATTGGTTCACAAAAACTGTTATAAATATGCAATCTACATTAATTTTTTCAACAAAAAAACTGCATCACACGAGGTGATGCAGAACAGTTTGGCTCTATGCGGCTCTACTCTTTTGATTTATCAAATGTAATCCAGACACCTTCATATCCGAGGCTTATTGTATCGCCGTCAACTTTATAATCTAAAGTCGCCTTTTCCGACATATCCCAGCAGTATGGTGGGTCAAAATCTTCTGATGTGCATTTCAGCGCAAGCTTGCCCTCTTCAGGTGATGTAAGCTTGCCCTCAATACCGGGATTTCCGGCTGCTGCGTCATACATGCTGAACTCACCATTTTCGCTTATCCAAAGATGGTAGAAATCTGTCTGTGTCTGATTATCAGATGCCACATCTCGGCAAGACCAGTCTCCAACAATATCAGCAGGCACATTTGTACCACATCCGGTGAGCAGCAATACAAATACTGCAATAAGCGCCAGTGTTCTTTTCATAACTTCCCCCTCCTTATCCGCTTGTGTTTTGCTAATTATACCATACAGTTGCAAGGCAGGATGAAAGCACACTTCTTTTTTGCAAAAAAGGCCGGAGCCACGCCCCAGCCTTTCATGTAGTATTATTACAGAACGATTTTACCTGTTATAAGTAAAACGATTGAAATTACACCCAGGATACCGATTGCAATAGCAAGGTATTTCTCGTAATTGTACTCGAAAGTCTTCATGCCTTTCTCTTTACGCGCCAAGTGGAAAATCAGGATACCAGGTGTGTAAAGTGTAGTAGTAACAAGAATGTAGCTCAGACCGCTTGCGTAAATCATCCATAATCCGTAGATAGTTCCAAGCAGACCGAAAATCTTAGCGTGTGTTGTGCTGAAGATGCCGTGGTCGAAGCCCCTGCCTGTGATACCCATCTTGAAGTAGAAAGCAGCACTGAACAGATAAGGCAGCATGATCATTGATACACACAGGTTGTAGAACAACAGATATGCCTGCTCACTGAAGTAACCCAGAATGATGAAGAATGAAATGATTGCTGTTGTTACTACCAGTGAGAACCAAGGTGAACCGTGCTTGTTCTGTCTTGAGAAAATCTCCGGGAAAAGCTTCTGCTGTGAAGCCGCGTTAGGCGCTTCGATAGCGAGGATTGTCCAGCCCAGCATCGCTCCGAGGATTGAAAGAATAATTCCGATTTTAACAAGCAGAGCACCCCATGGACCTACTGCTGCTGAAATGATTCCTGACAGCTGTGGATTCTCCAGTGCAGCCAGCTCTTCGTGTGGAAGAACTCCCATTGACAGCATCGCTACTGATACATAGATGATGAACAGACAAGCGAAACCTATGAATGTAGATCTTGAAACATCCTTTGACTTCTTTGCTCTTGTTGAAAGTACAACAGCACCCTCTACTCCGATGAATGACCACACTGTTGATGATGAAGTAGCCTTTACCTGACTTAGTACAGGCATTTCTGATGCACCCCAGAAATTGTGCATGAATACATGCGGATCAAATGCTTTTACCGCGATAACCGCAACGATGAATACGAATATAGGAATCAGCTTTGCAATTGTTGTGAAGATGTTCAGAATAGCTGCTTCCTTTACACCTCTCAGTACTACGTAGCATGCAAGCCATACAACAGCGAGGCCGCAGATAGTAGCTGTCAGATTGTTTCCTTCAGAACCGAAAACCGGTATGAAATAGTTGATAGTTGTGAAAAGCAGAGCAAGGTATGATACGTTAGTAAACAGTCCGCTGATCCAGTAACCGTAAGCTGATACGAAACCAACATACTCTCCAAATCCTGCTCTTGCATAGCTGAAGATTCCGCTTACAAGGTCAGGTCTTTCGCCGTTAAGGCCTGAGAAGCACTGCAACAGGCAGAAGATACCGGTACCGCAGATTGCCCATCCGATAATTATTGCACCAGTGTGAGCACCAGCTGATGCCATGTCTCCAGTAATTGTAAAAATGCCGCTTCCGATAGTCGAACCGATAATCATAGCGACCAGGGCAAATAGGCCCAGATTCTTTTGTTCCTTTTCCATCTTGATAATGCCTTTCTTTTTCATATAAATGCATTTTCAGCAAATAAACTTTGCCTTCAAGCAATGTTTTTTCTCGTTAAATATTCTACAAACGCATTTCTATTACAATCACAAAAAATCATTAATGTTCATAACAAAAACAAATTTGTGCTAATTTCGGGCGGTTTTATCGAGATTTTTTGTGTATTTTCACAAATTCTGCAAAATCGCTGAATGATAGAGCTGCAAACCAAATTCTTCAGATTTCTCGAAATAAAATAAGCAACAAAAGTAGAGCATCGCGGTCATTCAACCTACGGTTTAATATCTTGAATTTCAATACGCAAAAAACCCGCGTCGCATGCGTAGCGACGCGGGCTTTTGTTCAAGTTCGTCACGGAGCTCCGTCCCCCTATATACAACTAAAGGCCGGCCAGTACTGTACCATGAGGTACGCTGCTGCCGACATGAGGATGATTACCATAATCGACATGCCGAAGCCTTTCTTGAGCATGAATCTGGGCTCGAGGCCGTAGCCTACAGGGATAGCTCTGATTGATGTTGGGAGCATGTATGAAATGTTAACTCCAATTGTTGCAACATAGATGTATGGAATTGGGTTAAGACCGATTCCCTGCACAATGCTGATGATGATCGGCATTGCTACGGCTGCTGTTGCTGTGTTACTTGTCATATCTGACATGAGGAGTGTTACGGTTACGATAACGAAAATTGTGAAGAAGCCTCCGTTAAGACCTGCTGACTCCATAGCTTTTCCGATTGCAGCTGCTGCGCCGCTCTGATTAATCAGGGTTCCTGCTGCAAGACCGCCTGCAAAGATGTAGAGGAGATCCCAGATTACTCTTCTCTCTGTCTCCTTCCATGTAACCAGTCTTGTACCGTCCTTCTTCATGATAAGGAAGAGTATGATTGCACAAGTGATGAATACATAAGCAGGTTTGAGACCCGGAAGATATGCCTGGTAGAACTGTCTTGTGAATGCAAGTACTGTAGCAACTACGAAGAGGCCGAGAGCCCACTTCTCATCGCGAGTCATGGCACCCATTGATTTGTACTGCTCAACGAAGTATTCCTTTGAACCGCCGAGAGTATCTTCTTTTTTGCAGAAAATCATAAGATACAGGATGTTGCTGCCAACGAGGATTAGCATGAGTGGAAGGAATCTTACGAACCAGTGCATGTAGATGAACTCCTGACCTGTAATCTGCTGAAGGTATTCAACTGTTACAAGGTTCATGGCACCGCCAAGTGGAGTTGCCATTCCGCCGACACCCGCACCGTAGGCTATAGTCATAAGAATCATAGAACCGGTTTTGCTGCTGCCGATGTCATTGATTCCGATATATCTGAGCATTGCGACAGCAATCGGTGTGATAGCTGCGCATACTACTGCATTAGGCAGTACTGCTGAAAGCACTGTTGTGAGGAGGAACCAGAATGTTACCTGCCCCCTGAGGCTGTTTCCGATGAGCATGAGGAACATTGAGGCAACTCTTTTGTCGAGACCAGTGATTTCCCATCCGGCAGTGATGATTGAAGCTCCGAGGAGCAGGATTATGATTTCATCCGCGTAGTTGGCAATAACGAGCGACATATCGCACATCTGGAAAATAGCGTTCAGTGTGAGTGGCAGGAATGCTGTTACAGCGAAATCGATTGGTCCTGTAATCCACCAGTAAGCCATCCATGCGATAGTTCCGATAGCGCCTCTTGCAGCTGCTGAATCAAAATATGCTGCCGGGAGGCAGAAATAGCAGATAAAAAACAGTGCAGGTCCGATGAAGAGATGCATAGTTCTGAATTTGCTTTCTTTCTTCTTATTCTTAAGAGTCTGAGTCACCGTGGTCTCCTTTAATATTTTTGTAATAATTAAGCCTTCATTATTATACGCTTTCGCACAGAATAAGCAATAGCTTATACCTCCATAAATTTAAAGATATATCGCTCTAAGGCAGCAGAATTGTAGTATAATTTGGTTGATATGCCCAACACTGCATTATAGGGCATTTCAAAGGAGATTATATGTATAGAAGCAAATACCCTTCAATCGTTGAGAACCTCGCCAGACACGCAGGCGAGACTCCGGAGAGACTTTGTTTTGCCGACGAGAACAAGGCCCTGACCTATCGCGAAGTATGGGCTTCGGTATACGGACTTTCTAAGGAGCTCGGCAGACGCGGAGTCGGTAAAAAAAGCTGTGTAATCATCGAGAGCGACCAGAGTGCGGATTTTATGATCTGTGAGTTCGCAATCCAGCTGGCCGGCGGAATTTTTGTACCGCTTGAGAGAAATGCTGCAATTCCCAGAATTGTAGAGATCGGCACTGACTGCGATGCAGTTATATATATTGCCCGCAGGAATGTGCTTGCACAGGCTGACCCATCAGAACTCGGCGGCATTGCAGAGATTCCTTTTATGGCACTTGAAGATGCATGCAGCTTCGCTGAAGAAGTATGTATAGACGAAGTGAACTTCCCTGTTGCTGGAGATGTTGCGGAGATTCTTTTCTCGACCGGAACCACAGGCAAGTCAAAGGGCATCGTCCTTACTCACGGCAACGATGTAGCAATCGCTGAGAACGTTATCAACGGTGTCAAAATGAAGCCTGATAATGTAGAGATGATTCCTATGCCTACAAGCCACTCACACGGGCTGAGACGAAGCTACGGCAATATCGCCAACGGAAGCTCGGTAGTATATATAAGCAAAATCACGCTTCTCAAGAAGCTTTTCAATATGATGAGAGAATACAGGGTTACAAGCATCGACCTCTCCCCTAGCATGCTTTCGATTATTTTCAAACTGTCAAAGGATGCAATCGGAGAGTTCTGCGATGTGATGGATTACGTGCAGCTCGGTTCTGCCCCACTTCCTGAGGAAGATAAGCAGCATCTCTCACGACTCCTGCCCAAAACAAGACTCTACAATTTCTACGGCACAACAGAAGCCGGATGCTCCTGCATCCTTGATTTTAACGAGGTACAGGGCAAGCCGGGATGTATCGGCAAGCCTGCTGTTAACTCAGTTTTCAAGGTTGTTGACGAAGACCACAATGAGATTCAGTCTTCACCGGATAATCTCGGTTTCCTCGCAAGCGCCGGTGCAATCAATATGAAGGAATACTTCAAGGCGCCTGAGCTCACCAAGGAAGCTATGCCTGACGGCGACTACATCTACACCAAGGACCTCGGCTATATAGATGCTGACGGTTTCGTGTACATGCTTGGTCGCAAGGACGACGTTATCAACTTTGCCGGCATCAAAATCAGCCCTGAGGAAGTTGAGGCACTAGTAGTCAAGAACGTCATCATCAAAGACTGCGCACTCATCCCAATTGAGGATGCACTGACAGGCCAGGCACCTAAGCTCTTTATCGCACTTGAGGACGGCTGCGAATACGACGCCAAAGCATTCAGGATTTTCCTCTCAGAGATAATCGATGCCAACAAGCAGCCTAAGTACATTGAAGTGATAGATGAAATACCGCGTACTTTCAACGGCAAGATAAAAAGAAATGTTCTTAAGGGGGATAAATAGCTATGTTCGAACAGAAAACAATTACAAAAGAAGAATTCCTTAAGCAGCTCGACGAGCGAAAGGACGGAGAAGTTTTCGAGATATCACATACTAACGTTGATGATATCGACTTAAGCGGCCGTGACCTCAGCAAGAGCGACTTCTCATACACGATTTTCAGAAACTGTGATTTCACCAATGCCAATCTCAGCGAAAGCAATCTGCACTGCACAAGCTTTCTCGACTGCAAGATGCCCGGTGTTGACATGAGCAACTGTAATCTTGTAGAGGCCAATCTCAGATATATGGATCTCACAAATGCCAATATCTGCGGTTCAAATATCTACCGTTCAATCCTCGAGCACACCAAACTCGACGGAATCAAGAGCGACGAGAACACTAAGTGGTTCCGTCTGCACTGCCCTGAAGAAGGACCTTTTATCGCATGGAAATGCTGCACTGAGTGGAGAGTTGTTCAGCTCCTCGTTCCTGCAGATGCCAAGCGTGTAAGCGCTACCGGCGAGACCTGCCGCTGCAGTAAAGCCAAGGTTCTCTCAATCAAGAGCATTGACGAGACAGTCAAATATGACTGGGCCCAGTCCACAGTTGATCCGGACTTCTACTATGAAGTCGGCAAGTGGGTTGAGCCGGCAAACGGATTCTGCGAGGAGCGCTGGTGCGACTCATCTGAAGGCATCCACTTCTTTATGGAGAGAGAAGAGTGCGTCGCTTATCAGACAGTATAATAGCAGGGAGAAGAATGACTAAAAAGAAGCTGCCTCACCAACGATTGATTTCGTTAGTGCGACAGCTTCTTTTCATTTCCACTTGTCAAGCTCACCGACAAGCAGTTGACGCAAAAACAGTAGCTACGCTCTGTACAGCTGTTCGTACACACCGCCAAGCGCCAGCAGTTCCTCATGTGTACCGCTCTCAGCAATTCCGTCCTCAGTGAGAACCAGAATACGCTCTGCATTTCTGATAGTTGACAGTCTGTGGGCAATTACAATAGTAGTTCTGTTCTTTGCAAGTTTCTCGAGCGATTCCTGTACGATTCTCTCAGATTCATTATCAAGCGCTGAAGTCGCCTCGTCAAAAATCAGAATAGG
>JAZUII010000060.1:0-11386 GCA_045642105.1 Anaerovoracaceae bacterium
GGATTGATGTGTTTCATGTAAAAAAACGGCTCTTTCTGAGAACCAGCTGTGGATTTGTTGTGTCAGCTCCGTCTCAGACGACCTTGGGTTCGTTAGGGCGATGCTTTTTTCGCTATAGTGGTATAACCCTCGATTCTGCAACCATGCATCTGGCTATGAAGGATTTTTGGCGAGATGTTTTGTCGCTATAACAATATAACCCTATATTCTGCAACCATTTCTCGTTTAATCAATCGGCTCTGCACTCTAATTCTTCATCTAAACGATCCGTTAATGGTTGCAAAAACAAGGGCTGTTGCCCTATAGTGCCAAATCCGTGTGCCCGGATTTGATCTATCATCTGTCGATGGTTGCAGAATCGAGGGCTGTTGTCCTATAGTGCCAAATCTGTGTGCCCGGATTCAATCTATCATCTGCCGATGGTTGCAAAAATAAAGAGCTGCCGCTTCTAGCGAAATCAATCGTTAGAAGCGACAGCTCTATATGTTGAACTAATCAGTTACTAATTACTTCCAGCAGTCGAGCTTCTCTGGGTCCATGCCGATATCTGCAGCACGGAATACCGGATTCTTGCCCTCAGCCTTCTGCTTCTTGTAGTCAGCAAGACACTTGCAGGCTGCACCGCCAAGAATAGCAATTGAAGGAATATTTGTTACTACCATGAGTCCCTGAGCCATATCAGCTGTATCCCATACGAGACCTGCTGTTGAAATTGATCCGAGGAAAATCAGGAATGTAGCAATACATCTGAAGATGAGAACCTCTGTCTTGCTTGCGTCTCTGTTAAGAATGAAGTTCAGACATCCCTCACAGTATGAGTAGTTACCGATGAGAGTTGTGAACGCGAACAGTGACATAGCAACTGACAGGAATACAGGTCCGAATCCGCCGAGTGAGCTTGCCATACAAGCCTGAACGTAAGCAGCGCCGGCAACATCAGCAGTTGGTGTTACATCGAGTGTTGACAGGCACATGAATGCTGTAGCTGAGCAGATCAGAAGTGTATCAATGAATACTGAGAGTGTCTGAACCAGACCCTGCTTAACAGGGTGAGATACATCAGCTCTTGCAGCAGCGTTAGGAGCAGAACCCATACCTGCCTCATTGGAGTAGAGACCTCTCTTAAGTCCCCACATTACACATGATCCTGTGAATCCGCCGAAGATTGACTTGAAATCAAATGCGCTTGAGAAAATCATGCCGAACATTGTTCCAAGAGCCTTCGCGTTGAGTACGAGTACTACCAGTGATACGATGATGTAGATAACACCCATCAGTGGAACGAGATACTCTGTAACCTTGATAAGTCTCTTAGCTCCTCCGATAATGATGATACCGAAGAGTACAGCAAGGATTACTCCGATGATGTATGGAGTTGCCTTGTTATAGAAGCTGAATGCCTCAAATGTTGACTGAAGGTTGTATGCAGCAAGCATGTTGTAACCAACAGCGTATGTGAAGATGATCAGAATAGCGAAAACAACTCCGAGCCATCTCTGTCCAAGAGCGTCTCTCATGTAGAATGAAGGACCGCCGTAGTATGTTCCATCCTCATCCTTCTTCTTGTAGATCTGAGCAAGTGTTGACTCGATGAAAGCATTAGCTCCGCCGAGGATAGCTGTAATCCACATCCAGAAAAGTGCACCAGGGCCACCAGTACAGATAGCAGTTGATACACCGATGATATTACCTGTACCTACTCTTGAAGCAGTTGACACCATCAGAGCTCCGAATGATGATACTCCATTCTCTGACTTAGGTCTCTCCTTAATTACCCTGAACATCTCACCGAACATGCCGACCTGCATGAACTTTGTTCTGATAGTAAAGTAGATTCCTACTGCGATAAGCAGCAGTGGAACAACATATGGCTGATAAAGAATGTTGTTCATAAATCCAACAAAAGCACTTACCATTATTGTTTCTCTCCTTTTGATATTAATATTTCTCTGGTTTGTAAAAACTTTTAATTCGCCTGAGTCATTATAACAAAAATACAGGCGCACGTATAGTACCCCTGTATATTTGTATACATTTAGTACAAAATGTGCTTTGACGCTAACTATTCTATATCAATTCCCAGATCTTTAATAACCTGTTCGATTCCATGTTTCTTAACAGCATAGGTTTCAATCAGGCCGACATTCATCTTGCTGAATCTCGGATATAATCCAGGCTTGTATGTCTGCTTACGCTCTACGATAGCACTTGTTGCTACCGCCGGAACAACCAGACTGCCGCCGAGCATCTCTGAGATGTATCCGATTTCATATATATCTTCCTTGACCGGCATTCTCATCTTGCATGAAATCATAACCGGTCTGGATTTTCTGATTGCAACCACGTCAATCTCGTTGTCCTTAGTATCGTAGTCATCGAAGCCGTCCCAGTCTATTACAAAACCGCAGTATACTTCGTCAAAGTAAGGCTGCAGCTTGATATACATGTACATCTCCAGCCAGATGCCGAAAACAACCATGTAGTTCTTGTGCCTTTCACTTGTGAATTCGTACATATCCTGCGAACCTTCATCTGCAGTAACCACATGCCTCAGGAAACCGAATTTGCAGAAGGCATCCAGCTGTTCCCTTACAGCATCTATATCATCGCGATTAATCTCACCATCAAGGTCTGCCGGAATGCGAACCCTCTTGCTCTCGTGCGAGTAGTGTCTTCCGATATAGCTGCAGAGAATATTCCATACATTGACGTCTTTGAAAAGCACCTCTGCAGTACCTGTAATCTCGTCATACTCGTCCGGCTTAGGCAGATCATGTGAATCACTTAGCTGCTTAGCTCCGATTGCATTCAGATAGTCTGTCAGACTAATATGCTTAACATCCGCAATCGTCTCAAGCGTTGTCAAATCACGGATAATCTCATTCTGCATATCCACGCATACAGGAATAACCTTCTCGCTCTCCGCTCTGCAGAATCCGACAGCAGTGCTTATTCCATGGTCAGCATCAATATTCAGATATACAGTATCGTCAGTCTTTGCAATCTCTCCAATAACGCCTACAGCATCGAGAATATCCTTAGTGTCTACCGCCCTGATCTCAACCTTAGCATCAGGACATATATCTTTTACCGCATTCGACAGATGTCGAGCTCTCTTTCCGTCCGCCTCGATCTTGTCAGCAAGCAAATGCACACTCGAAGGGCGCATGGTTTTGACAAGAACCAGTGTGTCGATAACGTTGTAATCAAGAAAATCAATAATAACCATATAGGGCCTCTTTTCTAAAATATCTGTATGAGCACCATGTAACAGACTGTGCCCGCCAGAATCGAATATACCGAATTGTGTTTCCACGCCTGGGTTCCTCCGCTGACGATAACGCCGGCAGCCGTCCGAAGTCAGCTTCCCATATCGGTGAAGCTTGTATTTCTGAGGCAGTATACTACCAGCATGGCCATAATCGCATACGGCAGCACATTGCCGAGCCAGACAATGTATTCCGGTGTCTTTCGTTCTCCACTCCATACGATAAAAGGAGCGAATCTCAGCGCAGCGGTTACCAGTGCTGCGACCAGGATAATGAGTGCGGTATGTGTGTTAAACATCTGCCTCGCCCTCCTTCCCGAACATTCCGAGCTTTCTCTCTATACTTATTGCAAGAGTAATGGCAATCATCGTCGGAATCAGGAAACCAGACGGTCCGAAAATCAGAAGACATACGAGCGAAGCCGCCAGACCGGTAATTGCACACGCATGATTCTTGCTCGTCATCCACTGCTCAACAAACACAGCGACGAAAAGCGCAGTCATGGCAAAGTCTATGCCCTCGAAACTGTATGGAAGCGCCGCCCCGAGCAAAGCTCCTGCCGCACTGCCGCCTACCCAGTAGCACTGATTGAAAAGCGAAAGCCAGAAGCAGTACTCCATCCTGTACACTCCCTCAGGCATCTCATCTTTATCAATTGTGCACACCAGCGAGTATGTCTCATCAGTGAGCGCAAAAATCAGATATGGCTTCCTCCAGTCCGCATCCCTGTACGAATCGACCATCGAAATCGCATAGAAAAGATGTCTGGCATTGACCATAAGTGATGTGATTGCCGTTGTAATCAGTGATGCACCACCGGATATCAGGTCGATTGCAACATACTGAAGTGAGCCTGCATAGATAAAAGCAGACATCGCTACAGTCCACAGCAGTCCGTATCCATGTGAGTCAAGCATTATGCCGAAGCCTGTTCCCAGAACTACATATCCTGCCATAACAGGAATGCTGGAAACAAAAGCTCTGCGCATCGCCTTCTGTCTGTTGTTCTTCATAGTTAATCCCCGGTCCCTTAATACTATTGTCCGATTACAGTATAACACAAAGAGACTGCCGCGTTAACGCGACAGTCTCCTGTTAATATCTTTCTATGATTCCCGCGGGAAAAGCCTGCTCTGCACCGGCTTGACTGCTGCTTTTAGCAGATTTCCGAGCACACCGACAGCAATTATCTCGCTAATTCCGACAGTTACCATCATATACGGAATCAGATCCGGTACTCCGTACGCAAACTTGAGCACGAACGGGATGATAAGTGCGTTCGATACAATCGGAGGTATGCATACCAGTTTCTCCCTTCTGCGAAGCCTGTAACTAAAGTATGCACCGATGAATGTAGCCAGCGTTCCGAGTATGACATCCCATATATTGGCTCCTCCAATCAGATTGGCGATAAAGCATCCTATGGTAAGCCCCGGAACTGCTGCGGGTGTGAAGAACGGCAGTATGCAAAGTGCCTCTGCAGCTCGAAACTGTATCGGTCCGAATGCAAAAGATGCAAACGGCAACGTCATAACCACATACAGGGCGGCAATAACCGCCCCATATGCAAGCTTTCCTGATTTGTCTCTTGACTTGTTCAATTGTATTCTCCTTTAGTTTTGTTTAAGGTGAGGAAGGTCTCGAACTCACCATATTATCAGTTAATCTGCAGATTAAGCCTCTGCCTGAGCAACAGTCTGTCCGCCTGCAACCTCACTTGCAGCGAGCATCTTTGTCTTGAGCTCAGCCTCGATTCTGGCAAGCTCAGCCTCTGCAGCAGCTCTCTTCTCACGACCCTCAGTCTGAATCTGAATGAGTTCGTCAAATGTCTTAACGAGCTCTGAGTTAGTGTGCTGAAGAGTCTCGATATCAACGATTCCTCTTTCTGCATTCTTAGCAGTCTCAACTGTTGTAGTGTGGAGAAGCTCTGCGTTCTTCTTGAGCATCTCGTTAGTTGTCTCATCAACCATGTTCTGAGCCTTAACTGCCTCAGCTGTGTGCTGAAGTCCGAGTGTAAGGATCATCTGGTTCTTCCACAGAGGAATTGTATTAACGATTGCACTGTGAATCTTGTCAGACATGATAATGTCATTGTTCTGAATCATTCTGATCTGAGGTGCATTCTGGAGGCAGATTGTTCTTGTTGCCTCAAGGTCGTATACCTTCTTGTCGAATCTGTCGATCATGTTAGCGAAGTCCTGAGCCTCCTGTGTATCCTCAGGAAGACCTGACTCTGCAGCCTTCTTCTGAAGTTCAGGGAGCTCAACATTTCTTGCATGGTCAAGCTTGATTTTAGCAGCCTCTATGTACATTGATAGCTCCTTGAAGTAGAGCTTGTTCTTGTCATAGAGCTTATCAAGAAGAGCAATGTCCTTAGCGAGAGTCTCTCTGTGTTCCTCGAGAGCCTTAACTACTCTGTCAATGTTAGCCTCAGCAGTTGCATACTGGCTTCTAAGCTCCTCAATTCTAACCTGTCCTTTACCGAACAGCTTTGAGAAGAATCCCTTATTGGCACTTGTATCTGTCTTGAGGTCAACCATAAGTGTTGTGAGCAGATCGCCGACATCTCCAAGATCCTTTGTACGTACGCTGTTAAGAGCTGCGTCGCTGAAATCACTCATTTTTCTCTGTGATGATGCGCCGTAGCTGAGAATTGCATTTGCATCAGTGAGGTCAATCTTCTCTGCAAACTCCTTAATCTGTCTCATCTCGTCGTCAGTAAACTTTGTCACTGGCTCAACAGGTGCTGCATCTACCTCCTCGATTGAAGCAACTTCGTCAAGTGAAAGTGTGATTGCTTCAGGCTCTGCCATCTCCTCGAGCTTGATGTTCTCCATGTTCTCGTTAATGTTCTCCATCTTAGTCTCCTTTATTAGTGGTGGTAACAATTAAATATCTATTCAGAAATGTCGAAATCTGATTTGGTCAGACCGTCATAACTTAACTTGTTGTTGAGCGCCGCTATCTCTGATGAGAGATTAATCATATCCTCGTCGAAGGTTCTCTCATACAGGTTATGGAAGGCATCATCACATATCTTGAGCGATTCAAGAAGTTCCTTCTTAAGAGCTTTTGTGTCATCATTATCTATGCCTGTTGCATATATCTTGGCATATTTCTCAGACACCTTGACAGCTCTTGGAAGGTAATCGCTGTAGAAATCCTCAATAACCGATCTCGCTTCCGGCTTCTGCTCTATTCTTGCAAGAATCTTTACTACATCCTTGTCGATAGCATCCAGCTTCTCTGTGACATCTTCATCATCGACCAGCTCATTGACTTTGCGAATTCTGAGAAGCAGCCTTTCTTCCGCTGAAAGCGCATCCAGCTGCGCCTTCTTCTCTTCTTCAGCACGCTTCTTTGCCTCAGCTTTTTCGGCGGCCGCCTTCGCGCGTCTCTGCTCAGCCAGCGCTTCCTCATCTGGTCTTACTGTGAATCTGGCAGTTGCCATACTTCTTCCGACCAGCGAACATGTAAGCTGAATGGGATCCATTCCCGACTGCCAGTAATCTCTGATGCTCATCGCCAGCTTAGTCGCATAATCCTTATCCATACTGGTCGTGTTCACAATGAACATACTCGCCTGATACAGATTGTTTCTCTTAATGAATTTCATAACTTCATCGAGCTTGTATACCCTGCCCGATATTCTGACCTTGACGGCCGGTAAAACCTGTTTCATCTTAAGCTCCCGTAGTTAAAACTTTCTGTCTATAATTCCTTGACCGCAGCTACGAATGCATCGACCTCTTCCTGAGTTGTTCCCCAGCTTGCACAGAATCTGCAGAGAATATGAGTATCGTCAACCGGCTCCATAGCCTCAAATACGAATTTCTCTTCAAGCTTATCAATCTGCTCCTGTGTCAGCTCATAGAACATGATATTGCATCCGCTTCTGTATCCGGCTTTGATTCCCTTCGCTTCAAAAGCATCCATCATCTGCTGAGCGTAGCCGACAGCGGTTCTTGTAATGTCAAAATAAAGTCCGTCCTCAAAGAGAGTCTTGAACTGGTTACCGAGGAGGAAGCCCTTAGCAAGCAGTGCACCATTCATCTTGAGGTAATTCCTGAAGCCTTTTGCAAGCTCAGGCTTGGTAAAAACAAGTGCCTCGCCAAAAAGCGCTCCGCACTTTGTTCCGCCGATGTAATATACATCTGCGATTCTTGAGAGATCCTCAAGCGTAACATCACAGTCTTTTCCTGCAAGAGCATATCCCATACGTGCTCCGTCGATGAAAAGCGTAAGCTCGTACTCGTCGCATACCGCTCTTATATCCTCAAGCTCCTTCTTGCTGTAGATTGTTCCATATTCGGTTGGGAATGAAATGTATACAGCCTTAGGCTCTGTAATATGCTCCTGTAAAGGTGAGCTTCTGTATATCTCAGCCTCTTCTGCAATCTGCGCTGCACTTATCTTGCCGTTCTCCTGAGGCAGCTGGATAAGCTTATGTCCGGTGTTCTCAACCGAGCCTGACTCGTGTACATTAATATGTCCTGAAGTCGCACAGATTACACCATGGTGTTTTCTTGGCAGGCAGATATCGAGTCCGATAAAATTCGCCTGTGTTCCTCCAACTACAAAGTGTATCGCGGCTTCCGGGCAGCCGATGTATTTGCGAATTGCAGCATCTGCCGCTTCACATTCTTCATCAATTCCGTAACCGCCATAGCTGTTGTTCTGAATATCCAGAAGGCCCTTAAGTACAGTCGGATGTGCTGCGCGAATGTAATCGCTGTTGAATCTTATCTTCTCCATTCTCGTATTCCCCTTCCCCTTTAATACGCATTGGCATAGACTTCGCCAATATAGAATATTCTATCATAAACCATGCATATTTGCAGTCAAAAAAGAGCTGGCATAAAGCCGGCTCTCCTTAAAAGTTTTTGTGAGTTGCTTTTATCAATCTGCCGCTTATAAATGCGGCTGCCACTGATTTGAAGATATCTCCCGGCATGAATGGAAGGATACATGCAGCAAGACCTGCTGATACCGTACTGCCCGTCGATATCACGAACCAGACAACACCCGGAATATAACAAAGCACTGTTGCAATATAGTTATACAGACTGCCTTGAATCAGCTTCGACTGTCTCTTCCAGCCGAAGTATCCCTCAAACAGTGCTGCAAATACATATCCGGCAATAAAGCCCCCGGTCGGTCCTGCTAATACTCCGACACCTGCCGATCCGCCACTGAAAACAGGAATACCGATGGCTCCGAGAGCTATGTACAGAAGCATCGACATTGCGCCCGCATTCTTTCTGCCCATCGCTCCGAGAACGTTACCCGAAACAAGTACGCCCAGAAGTGCTAGATTGATAGGTACAGGCGTAAAAGGCAAGGGAACAGATACCCATGACAGCACACCGGTTATCGCAGCAAACAGCGCCGCCAGTATCATTATTAAAGTATGCCCTCCGGCCTGCCTGCTATTCTTTGCCGCCATATTCATTGTCCCCTTATATGCTGCTGCCAAGAAGCGGCAGTTTGTTATTGCACAGCCACATATTAATCTCAAGAATATCATATATCTTGTGACTGATGAAATATGATATTCCCAGGTCAAAGACTGAGCTGTTGGAAAAAGCATAGCCGGCTTTCATAAGAAGCTGTTCTGTCTCTTCCATATCCAGAGAAAGAGCAATGGCCAGCGCAAGAACAGAATTTTTCTCCGGAACAAGCCTATCGCTTATAATCTTTGAGAACTGCTGCTTGCTCATATTTGCACGCGAATATATCTCCGTATTGCTGAGTCCTGAAGCATTGACAAAGCCCAGCAGAATATCGTTAAAAGTCTCGACTTTTACTTCAGCAATTTCCTCTATGGACTCCGGAACATCTTCTATCTCTGACACCGTCTCAACCTCAGCAAGCTCTTCGCTGACCGATTCTTCTTTTAGCTCAGTTCTGCCGAACAGTGTTGACCAGCGAAACGTTCTTCGTTCCGTCATTTCTGCAGCCATAACAGGTTCAGGCTCTGCGCACATCTGCTCCTCGGGCTGCTCCTGAATCTCTTCTGGTTGCTCCTGAGTCTCTTCGACAAAAAGTTCCTCATAAGAAGGCAGCTCTTCAATCTGCTTCTTTACATAATTATCGTCTATGTATTTCTTTATATCCCTGCAAAGGCCCTCTGCGGCCTTTGTTGATTCAGCATCATTGAGCACCAGGTAGACTTCCATATCGCCCGGTTCTGTTGACATATCTCTCAGAAGATCCCTGCCTCCGGACACCTGTTTCACATCTCTCAGAAAATCAACTATGGCAGTATTTGCTATACGAAGTGCATCTTCTTTCGGCCAGCGGAAACTGCCACTCGAAAGAAGCGGGAAAGCAATCGAAGTCAGACCGTTACGAGCAGCCAGCTTAAGCGATTCCATATAGCAGTTTCTGAGAAGCGCAGTGACATCACGGGTGTCATCATTCATGAACAGCGGAACTACCGCGTGGATAATATATCTGGCAGGCAGATTGAAGCCTGATGTCATTACCGCCTTGCCGTAATCCACATAGCCCAGCTTCTGGCAGGCCGCCTCAAGCTTCGATGCTCCAGCTGCCTTAAAAAGCGTACGACTGATACCGGGTGCTTCCTCCAGCCACGGATTGGCAGGCAGCACTACAGCGTCCATTTCCATTTTGCTCAGGTCATTTCTTACAAAATATAAAGGCATTCTTTTCCTTCCTATATCTCAATAATCTCGATTTCGTTACCATGCTCTCGAATAAGTTCGATAATTGTATTCGGATCAAGGAATACAGTTGCGTCATTCAGATTCGGATGAATTCCTATACATCCTCGCTCAAAAAACTCCTTATCAATAAAGAATTTGATATCACAATCATCGTTGTTGAGGAGTCCAAAAGGAGTTACAGCACCGCGAATCAGCTGCATTTTGTCCATCAGAAGCTCCTCTGAAGCGAATGACAGCTGTCTTGTTTCGTGTGCTCTTCTGAACTCCTTCAAGTCAACACGTTTGTCTTCAAGCACTGTAATAAGGTAGAAATTTCTCTTCTTATCGTCTCTGATAAAAAGATTCTTGGCTATTACGTCAGGATACGGAATCTCCGCATCAATCATCTCGTCGATAGTATAAACCGGACTATGGTCAATTTTCTCATATTCAACGCCTCTGTCATCGAGGAATTTCAAAAGTTCTTCTTTATTCATATCTGGCACCTCCGGCGAAATCTATGCTTTAATTGTACATCATTCTGTTATAATGGTCACATGAAAAATGATAATCTTATTATATCCAGAATAAATGACAGAATTGTGCAGTGCGAACGAGGTTTCTATGTTACCTCGACAGGTTTCCTCGATTCTCACCAGCAATCGCTTGCAGTTCCGGCACTTCATTCATCGCCGGATGTCCATGCTTTTCTCTGGGGCGGCTATGATGAAGCGGAAAGACGTATTGTCGTGTGTATGCCTCGTGACTATCCACTCGAATACAGCGACATTCTGAGCGTGCTTCATATTGAGATTCCCAAAGGCTCGCGTGAGCTGACACATCGCGACTATCTCGGTTCGATTCTCAGTCTCGGCATAGAAAGACGCGTTATCGGCGATATTCTCGTGCGAGACAACGGCGCAGACATCATCTGTCTATCCGAAATATCGGATTTTCTGCTGAATGAATATAGACAGATTGGACGTGTTGAGGTGCTCCAGTCATCTATTGTCGGCCTCGATAAGCTGCAGCTTCCGGAACACAGAGTGCAGAAGATTCGCGATACAGTATCTTCGCTCAGACTCGACAATGTGATTTCCTCAGCCTTCGGCCTATCACGTGCCAATGCTGTCAAAGCCATCAAATCCGGCATCGTTGCTGTCAATCACCTTGAGACTCTTAAGCCAGACCAGCGCATTGACGAAGGTGCCGTTCTCACGCTCCGAGGCAAAGGTAAAGCTGCCCTTGCCAGAATTGGCGGCACTTCCAAGAAGGATCGTATCTGGATAGAGATAGACAGATATAAATAATCGAAGATATGTAAACCTGGGCAAAATAAATCCGCTGAACCCTTACGGGTCAGCGGGTTTTTCGCTTTAATGCGCCGGCTGCGGGCGTGCTGTTAGTTCTGCTTTCTTCTGCGAAATGTGTGTGCGCTACCAGCAAAGG
>JAZUII010000061.1:0-18770 GCA_045642105.1 Anaerovoracaceae bacterium
AATGCGATAACAAATTTCAGTTTAATCGCTCACTCAAGAATATTAAAGAGTCCCCATACACCTGAGCGATATGTTCCCATGTACTGCGGGGGGCAGATTTGTTTCCGTGTTGTGTCGACATTCACGGCATTGTCTCGACCCACGTCGAGACGGTAGTTCTGCTGTCGCGCACCTAACCCGGCGAGCGCTGCGAGTCGTTGGTAGGTGCCGTGCCAGGGATTCCCAAGAAGACAAGCAGAGCGCAGTCTGATTGGATGAATCCTACGGCCAAGAAAATAGAATAGAGGTTCCTGAAAAGGCTTGAAATCAAAGGGTTTTGCGATTTTGATGATATTTACATCATTTATCCGGAGCCCTTATTTTTATATTTGCCATCTAAGTTGTAGCTTGAAAATATACAAGGTTGAGGCTATAGCTCTGCGATTATCGTATTGAGACTATAGGTTGAGTGGCAGAAGGGTATTGAGGCAATAGGATAGATAGCAAGTTCTGTTTATGAAAAAACTTGCAGTTTTCATTTTCGTGTAGTCAAAAAAGCTAAAGTATGTAATAATACGATTAAGAAATGTTGACAAGGAGTGCACTGATATGACACGCCCAATCAATCAATCAGTCAATAACTGGAATTATGGGCTTGTTTCGGTGTGCACAAAACTAAGTAATTAACCGTAGGATGATAATGTCCTGCGGTTTTTTATTACCTTGATGAAAAGGAGGAAATTAGATGAGAAGTAAAATATTAAGCATCATCCTTAGCTTGGCGATGGTGCTGACCATGATTCCTATAATGAGCAGCGAGGTTTATGCAGCAACTCATACTGTTACATTTCACCATGGTGAAGGTATTTCAACAACACAATATCTAAGTGGTGGGAAGAAATATGGCGATGGTGGTACTGTTGCAGTTGAAACAGGAACACAAGTGACTATGTATTATGATTTTACTTCAAGTAATTATATGTTAGATGATGTGTATACTGACCCTGAATGTACAGTGAGAAATGGCGGATCAGTTTGCAGATATTTTATTATGCCGGACAGTGATGTTGATGTATATGTAAGTGCGAAAATTGATACGAACCTTAAAGGAACGGTATCAATTCAGGGTGATGGCGTTGTTGGTAATGAGCTTACAGCTGTACTTACCGGCGGTAATTCAAGCAACCTTGAATACAAGTGGGAAAATGCGGGAGGAACTGTTGTATCAACAACAAATAAATACACTCCTACATCAGCTGATGTTGGTAAAAATGTAAAAGTAACTGTAAGTTCACCGGACAAAACAGGCACATTATCCACAACAAAAACGATAGTTGGGGCAAGCCATACAATTAACTTTGTAATTACTGGAGAAGGTAATGTAAAATACAGCAACTTGCCTACGATTTATACATCAGACTTTTCAAAGACTGCGGCATATGGTGAAAACGTGCAGTTCTGGTTAGATAATGGTGTAACTACAAACATTACTACATCGGATTCAGATGTTACTGTTAAGCCTAATGGATCTAGGGGCCAGATGTTTAAAATGCCTGACAAAGACATTACCATTTATATTCAGTTTGTAGTTGAAGAAACAGACCTTGCACATGCAACTGTTACTCTTGATAGTTCTGAATGCACATATAATGGCGCCGTAGTGGATCCGGGCATAAAAGTGGTAATGAATGACAAGACACTGCTTAAAAATGCAGATTATGCAATCAAATATACTCAGGGTGATGGTATTAATGTTGGAATTCAGAAGTTTGTTGTAGCTGAAGTGAATCACTCTGTGTTTACAGGAGAAAGCAGCGAATACACATATGAAATCAAACCTTATGAAGAGCATCTTAGTGCAGCCATTTCAACAAGCGCCTATGTTTTTAATGGGACTGAGATCAAACCTGCAGTTACAACAGCAAATGCGCTTGGCAAAGCAATGACCGAGGGTGTTGATTATGACCTTCAATATGATGCTGACTGTGTAACTGCAGGAGAACATAATATAAAAGTTACATTCAAGGGTAACTACAAGGGAGAAGAAAACCTAAAATATGACATCCTGCCAATAAGCGATGCAACAGCAACACTAACAAAGACGGATTACGATTATACCGGAACTCAGATTCTGCCGGAAGTACAGGCCTCAAATTCTCTTGGCATTCCAATGGTTGAAGGAAGAGACTATGTAGTTGAATGTATCACTGATGGAATAGAACTTGGAGAGCAGACCGCTAAAGTAACATTCAAGGGGAATTACTATGGAACTGCATTAGTTAAATACAATATTGTGCAAGTGCCAGCTCCAGAGGCTGTAGCTAAGCTAACAACTACAAAATATACATATACCGGTAAATCAATTAAACCACAGGTACTGGTTACATGCCCCGGATATACATTGACAGAGGATGTGGATTACACAGTAACATATCCTGTATCATCTAAAAATGTTGGAACATACAAGATCAGGATAGACTACTATGGTTCTTTTACAGGAAACGAGGTTCTTACATTTGCAGTATATCCTAAGGGTGCATCGGTTAAGTCAATCACACCAGGCACTAAGAAGATGACTGTCAAGATGACAACAAAGCCAAGCAGCAAAGGTGCATCAACATATCAGATTTATTACAAGCAGAAGGGTACAAGTACCTGGAAGAAGACAACAACAACTGCTTCATACAAGACAATCAAGAGTCTTAAGAAAGGTAAGTGCTACTATGTAAAGGCTCGTGCTTACAAGAAGGTTGGAACTAAAACATACTACGGAGCATGGTCAAAGACAAAGCTTAGCAAGAAAATTAAATAATGATTTGAGAGGAGGGCGTTCAGATGAGCGTCCTCTATTTCTTTGACAGGCTTGTGTGGTATAATATGAAAAGTTGCTCATTATATTAGTTAAGAGGAGAAATAGATTATGAGAAGAAAAATATTGAATATTTTTCTATCAATAGCCGTTGTTTTTGCAGTGCTGCCTATGGCAGCGGGTTCTGCATTTGCAGGGACAGCTGATTCTCAGCCCGCGAAGGTTTCGGTTGAGCTTCTAAAGGCACAGAATTCAGGTTCGTACATGAAGCTTTCATGGACAAAGATTTCATCTGCAACAAAGTATGTTGTTTATGGACAGAAATGCGGCAAAAAAGGCTGGAAGAAGCTGACTTCAACAAAGAACTCCTACTACACAGTAAAGTCGATCAAAGGAGCAAAGCTTAAGTCGCATAACACATACAGATTCTATGTTGCAGCGTATAACGGAAGCAGGCAGCTTGTAAAAAGCAAGAATACACACTTTATTTTCAAAACTACCAGTGGAAAGTATGCTAACGCGAAAAGTATTTCTGTTAAGCCTGCGAAATCGACTCTGTCAAAAGGAGATACACTAACACTTAAGGCAAGCACCCAAATATGCTATGGTAAGAAGCATATCAAAAGCAGTCATGGCGCTGCTATAAGGTATATTTCAAATTGCCCGGGTGTAGCAAAGGTAAGTTCTAAGGGCGTTGTAACAGCAGTAGCTCCCGGAACAGCAACGATATATGTGCAGGATATAGGTGGCAAATACTGTAAGTCAGTTATTACAGTAAAGAAGGACAGTTATACTGTGTCTTTTGACTCTAATGGACATGGAACGGCACCTGAATCCCAGTATGTTGAAGATGGTTCAAAGGCAGCAGAGCCTGAAGAACCTGCAGAGACAGGATATACCTTCGGCGGATGGTTCAGGGATTCTGAATGCACAGATGAATGGGACTTTGACACAGATACAGTAACAGAAAATATTACACTTTATGCAAAGTGGACTAAGGAGAAATATACTGTATCTTTTGATATGCAGGGTCATGGCACAAACATAGACAAAGAGGCTGTAGAATATGGGTCAAGTGCAGCAGAGCCAGCAGAACCGGCAGAGACAGGATACATCTTCGGCGGATGGTTCAGGGATTCTGAATGCACAGATGCTTGGGACTTCGACACAGATACAGTAACAAAGGATATTACGCTTTACGCAAAGTGGACTGAAAAAGAATATACCATCAGCATAAAGGCAGGCAGCAATGGCAGTGTAGACTTGGCCAAGCTGGAGAATGTTAAGTACAGATCTGAGATTTATGCAGATGGTAATAAGCTTAATGCAGGTGCGAATGTAGTTACAGCAACGCCTGATGCAAACTATGAATTCGATAAATGGACCGGTATTCCTGACGATGGGCTTGTAACAGGCGACGTAGAGCTTTCAGCAAGCTTTAAAATAAAGAAATATACAGTGTCCTTTGATCTGAAGGGTCATGGTACAGCCATAGACAAAGAGACTGTTGAATACGGTTCAAGCGCAGCAAAGCCTGCAGATCCCGCAGCAACAGGATACATCTTTGGTGGATGGTTCAGAGATTCTGAATGCACAGATGCATGGGACTTTGACACAGATACAGTAAAAGAAGATATTACGCTTTATGCAAAGTGGACAAAGGAGAAATACACAGTATCCTTTGACATGCAGGGTCATGGCAAAGCCATAGAGAAAAAGGTAGTTGAATATGGTTCAAAGCTTGCTGCGCCGGACGAACCGTATGAGCTTCTCTATACATTTGGTGGATGGTACAAGGATAATGGATGTACAAGTGCGTGGAACTTTGATAAAGACACAGTAACAAAAGATGTTACGATTTTCGCAAAATGGACACCAACAAAGAAGGGTGATCTGATTACACTCTATGGAAAGAAGTACAGGGTTCTGAAAATCAACGGAACTACAGCTGAGCTTTTATCCATGGATAATGTAAATGAGCGTGGAATACAGTATTCTACTGACAGTAGCCGTTCATATGATACAAGGGAAAGCATGCAGGGCTACTATATATCAAATCTGGATAAATACTTAAATTTAACCTGGTATAATAGCCTGAATTCAGAGATGAAAGCGGCAATAGTGCCTCAAACTCTGACTGAGAGCGGATGCATCATGAGCTGGGATATGGTAGCACCGCTTCCTGGTGATTATCGCGCAGATTGTGCCGGCGGACAGTACTGGATCGGACCAAGAGCCGAAATTGTAATCGGACCACCAGAGTATGACAAGAGATATGTATATGCTCCGGATCTGATTGATGTAATAGACTATCTTGGAGAAGGTAATATTACAGCAGCAAATGTAAATAAAATGTTCTTTAATACAAATCAGATGGTAAACGACAGTATCTGGCTTCGAAGCGGCAATACTGCTGTACATGATTATGCGTGGATAGTTCAGGGAAATACCGGCGGCCTGAATGTATATCAGGTTGAACTGCAGGCTGATACAAGAGCTGTTTTTACCATAGATTTGAGCAAATGCACTTCAGCAGGGGAGAAATAATAATGACAGAATTGGACGCGCTAAAGGCACGTCATTCAATAAGGATACTACTTTGACAGTCAATGGCGAAGAGTGGATACCAACCGATTCTGATTATCGTATTCTTCATAGCAGTTCAGTATGCCGGAACGGATGCTTCTCACAAAGCGGCCTGCCGATAGGCGGACTTTCTGCATACGAAGGACCTTATGGAAGAAATGATCATCAGCGGCAAACTCAATGACACAGCGAAAACCACGGGCGCTTACGGCCTTGCGATGCTGCTTTTCGCACCGCTTTCACTGGCGATTCAGATGTCCGACGGCGGTATGGACTCGGAACTTCTGAAGAAGCATCTCAGCGAGATTACTAAGAATTTCGAGGAAAGATATATATGTATACAGAAATAAGAGCAAGAGTTATAACCCAGGAGAAAGGCTTCTACAGAATCAGCGACGGCAGTGAGGAGAGGCTGGCAGAAGTCTCGGGCAAATACCGTCACGAAGCGCAGACTCCTTCGGATTACCCGGCAGTAGGCGACTATGTTGTGGCCAGCTGGCCAGACGACGGAAGCAACTCGATAATAGAGACGCTGTTCCCTCGCAAAAGCGCTTTTGTGCGCAAAGCGGCAGGTACAGATGGGAGCGAACAGATCGTTGCTGCCAATATCGACACGGTTTTCGTCTGCATGTCGCTCAACAATGATTTCAATATCAGAAGGCTTGAGAGATATATCGCAACCGCATGGGACAGTGGCGCAATGCCCGTAGTAGTTCTGACCAAATCAGATCTCTGCGACGACCTGGCGTCAAAGCTCATTGAGGTCGAGAGTGCTGCAATGGGAGTGGATGTAGTTACAGTTTCTTCGCTTAATGACAATATTGATGCGGTGCAGGGATACCTGAATCCTGGTAAAACCATCGCTTTTCTCGGCTCGTCCGGTGTCGGCAAGTCGACTCTGATTAACAAGCTTCTGGGCGAAGATGTTCTTGCGACTGCGGGGCTTAGAAATGACGACAAGGGAAGACATACCACGACACATCGAGAGCTTATCGAACTGCCGAATGGTGCTTTTGTTATCGATACCCCGGGAATGAGGGAACTCGGTATGTGGGAGAATGAGAGTGGAATTGAGACTGCTTTTGCAGACATAGAAAAGCTGGCAGAGCAGTGCCGATTCTCGGATTGCAGTCACGGAAGTGAGCCCGGTTGTGCAATCAGGAGAGCGATTCAGGATGGAAGTCTGGATGAAGACAGATGGAACTCATACCTGAAGCTCAGAACAGAGAATGCATACTCGGAAGATTCAGCGGCCTATCTGCAGGCGAAACGTGAGAAGTTCAGGGAGATAGCAAAGATTAATCGAAAGAAATAACAAGAAGAGGGAGTTTTCTGTTATAATCTAAAGCAGTTAATTAACCGGTTTTCCGGATTCAATAGAAGGAGTATTCATAATTATGGAAACAAAGATGATCGGAAATTTCGAACTTGGTGAGAAGCAGATAGAGCAGTTCCTTTCAAGAATGGCTCCAGACCAGCAGGCACAGGCTGCAGGCAACGAGGAGTACAAGAAGCAGATCTGGGACAGACTTGAGGAGATTACACTTTTCGCTGCACTCGGTGAGGAGCTTAAAGTTGATGAGTCAGAGGCTTTCAAGGAAGCTATGGCTGCTTCAAGAAGAGACTATATTGCACAGCTTGCAATGACAGAGCTTCTCAAGGACATCAAGGCAGAAGATGATGAAGTAAAGGCTTTCTACGAGGAGCATAAGGATGAGTTCGTAGCACCAGCAAATGCAAGAGCAAAGCACATCCTTGTTGATGAGGAGGAGAAGGCATTAGAACTTAAGGCTGCGATCGAAGCAGGTGAGCTTGAGTTTGAGGCTGCTGCAAAGGATAATTCAAAATGCCCATCAGCACAGCAGGGCGGAGACCTCGGCCAGTTCGGAAAGGGACAGATGGTTCCTGAGTTCGACCAGGCAGTATTCGCTGCAAAGGCCGGAGATCTTCTCGGACCTGTAAAGACACAGTTCGGATATCACCTTATCAAGGTAGAAGATGTTACTGAGGACCAGACAATGCCTTTCGACGCAGTTGAGGATCAGGTAAAGCAGAGAGTTGCATACAACAAGCAGAGCGATGTGTATGAGAACAAGCTTGCTGAGCTCAAGGCAAAGTATCTCTAATAGACGGTAATTGAGCAAAAAGCAGGGCTGTCGCATTTGCGCGACAGCTCTTTCTTTCTATTTGACAAATCCTATGTTTCCGCCCATATAGCAGTGGTCAATCTGACCATCAGCGTTTCGATCTATGCGGACTGTTATAGTACCGCCCGGCTGCACAAGTTCGTACTCTGAGCGGTCTTCTCTTAACCCCATGTACCATGCGGCTGCCACGCTTCCCGAACCACAGGATGATTCAGCAACGAGTGAATTGCTTTCGCGGACAAAGACATAGGGGGTCATTTGGCAGCAGTTGAGGAACTGTACACCGCAGGCTTCGGGATTGAACTTTTCGCATATTGCAGCGATAGCTCTGCAGGCAAAGTCGGCATCGGCATCAGTGCCTCTGACAATAAGATGGACTATGCCTTCCATGCAAACAAGCGGATAGTTATGACCTTCGAAGTAGAAGTCATATAGCTCGAGCGGCAGGGGCATATCTGTATAAGCGGTTCCGGCATCAAGGTCAACGTAAACATCAACCGGAGACAGAGCGCCTGATATTTCGATTTTTACATTGTGAGTACCTGAACTTTCATTCTCTGATAATTTGAAGTAGGCATATGCACGCGAGGCGTTGCCGCAGAACTCACCGCCCATCATCTGAAGGCGGCCGAGGCAGGCATCCGCATCAATGATGCAGTCAACTTCATAGCCAACCTGTTCAGCAAGGCCTGCATCAAGAATATGCGCGGTAATAGAAGCCATTTCGGACTCAGCTGCGCCGACAACGATTGCCGTTATATTTCCTGATGGATCAAGATAGTGAATCTGTGCAGACAATGTGTACCTCCTTGCAGCTATGTTTTAGTCGGAGAAATTAGTATCAAGTGAAATATCTATTGTGTAGCCCGGCAGAATCCCGGACTCTACTTCGCAGCTGATATCGCTGACGAGCTTGTTCCTGTCGGCAACTGTAAAATCCGTTAGTACATCGAAAGATGCATATTTCTCTTCGGGATTGATAAAAACTCCATGTGTGCCGAGCACACCCTCGTGCCTCATTGCAAGGAGCCCGATTTCGCGTCTCTCTTTCTCATATGCCATATCCAGTGCGTAGATTCCTACAGTAAGGAATACATGGAATTTATCCATTATTGCAAGCTGGATGCGCTTGGTGAGTGTGTGAACTTCAGACGCTGTCATGTCAGCCGGAATCTCAACATGTACAGAACCGATTGCATTATCCGGTCCATAGTTGTGCAGAATGAGATCATACGCACCGGCAACACCGTCAATCTCTCTGATGGCCTGTTTGATATCGAGGGTAATCTCGCTGTCAGGTCTGCTTCCTACAACTGAACTGATAGAATCAAGAAGCATTTCGAGACCGGCCTTGATAATAAAGAAAGATATAAGCGCACCGATGAATCCGTCGATTGAGATATGGAAAATCATTGTTACTGCTGCACCGACAAGTGTGGAAGCTGAGATTATGGCATCGAAACTTGCGTCAGCACCCGAAGCTACGAGTGCGTCGGAGTTGTACTTGATACCTTGAGCTTTGACATATCTGCCGAGCAGAACTTTTACCACAACTGCAGCCGCAACGATGATGATTGCAACGACTGTATAATCTGCAACTTCCGGATGAATAATCTTCTTGACGGACTCGATGAGCGAGGTGATTCCTGCAAAAAGTACAAGTCCGGCAATTATTATTGCGCTGAAATATTCAATTCTTCCGTAGCCGAATGGGTGCTTTTCATCGGGCTTTCTCTTGGCGAGTTTGATTCCGGCTATGGTAATTACAGATGACATCGCATCCGTGGTGTTGTTGACCGCATCGAGAACAATTGCTATAGAACCTGTAATCAGGCCGATTCCTGCCTTGAAAGCGGCGAGCAGAAGATTGGCCGCAATACCAACTATGCTGGTTCTGGTAATCTGTTTCTCTCTATTATGTATATCATTCATATTAAAAATGCCTTTCATAATGTAAAATCATCTAATTGTTGTTATATTATATCACTTTTGCTATTACGTTATTATTATGTTGTGATATAGTTATATCGGTTATTGCTGTTCATATGCAAGGAGTGCCTAATGAATTCTGAGAACAGGAACAAATATATTCAATATGCTCTGCTGACGGCAGGCTTCTTATCGCTTGTTTCCGTTCGCTGGATCAAAATAAGTGGCATCTATGGAGTGACAACTTTCCTGTGGATGGCGCTTTTTCTGTATCTGATGCACTATGAGACGTCCGGAAGGATGAAAGCAGCAGCGTACTTTACATTCTCAATCGGCTATATTGTGCGATACCTGGGCATCACAGGAATTCCTGCAGCGGATGCTGCTTTACTTGGACTGATCGGATTGCTGATATGCGCGCTGTTTGAACTGTATGTCAGATTTTTCGCCAGAAGAGGCAAACTGATATATACAATTGCTTTTCCGCTCATGTGGATGGCTTCATTCAATGTGATGATGCTGCTTAGACTGCCGTCAATTATGAGAATAGATATAATGTTCTTCGATATCAAAGCCCTTATTGAGAGTGAAGCAATTATAACATCTTATGGTGTTTCTTTTGTGATTATTTGGTCCATCACAGTACTTGTATATGCTCTTTATTATAGGAAGTCAGAATCGCTGGCGCTGGCTCTTGCACTTCCGCTGGTGATGAGTCTTTACGGCGTAGTGCGACTTAACAACGCGGCGGAACCTGATTTTACCGTCAAAATCGCTTATTCAACAGGTCCTTATGTCGGCGATTTCCTGAACTTTGTCAATCAACCTTATGATGATATGCGTGACAGCCTGATTTCCACAGTAGAAAGCGCGGCAGAGCAGAATGCATCGGTTCTTGTTTTCTGCGAGGAGGCATTTGGAATCAAAGATGTTGATGAGGATGCTTTCCGCAAGCTGGTTTCTGAGAAGGCTGCAGAATACAATCTTCACATTCTGGCATCACTGGATATAGAAGATACAGACAGAAGTGAAGACGGCAAATCACTCAACAGAATTATCTGGTTCGACAATAATGGAAAGGAACTCGGTGAATACGACAAGTATCAGACGATTCCGCTGATAGAATCAGACTACAAACGCGGCAAAGGAGTAATTCCAAACTGCGATATCAATGTTGACGGCAAGGACATAAAGGTTTCTTTTGCTATATGTTATGACAGCAATTTTCCAAGCTATATGTCCCGGATGAGTGATGATACAGAATTACTGGTGCTCCCTTCATGGGACTGGGATGTAATATCTGATCTTCATTATCGACTGTGCGGAACGTTGTCGATAGAGAATGGAGTTTCCATGATTAAGCCTACCTATGACGGTTACACAGTGGCAACCGATCCATATGGAAGGATAGTCAGTCTGACATCAACTGATGACACCGGATACGGAAAAGTCAACACAGTTGAAATGCCGATATTCAAATAGAAGGAGAGAATTGTGAAAGAAGCAATAATCTCAGCTGAAGCAGTGACCATTTTTGGTTCATTTGTGATGTTGTATGGTAACTATTTTGAGACGAATCAGAGAGACCGCAAACATATGGTTTTCGGTATTCTTTTGCTGGCTGATATTATTGCCAGTTTTGCAGATATGTTTTCGTGGGCCCTGGATGGAAAGGCTCAACATGCTTCGCTGAATTTCTTTCTCAGTGGAGCCTCGATATATCTGAGCTTTGCAATCGGTGCTTGTTTCTGCTGGTATATATATGAATATATCAAGGAGAAAAGACATATTTCGTTAAAAATGTTCGTAGTTCTTGGCATATTGTCAATCGTGCTGGTTGTACTCTTCGCCATACTCTGTGCATTTGGTCTTGTGTTCACTATAGACAATAACGGCTTTTATCATGAGGGCCCTATATACAATGCATATGTAGTGCTTAACACAATCGTACTGATTTTTGCTGCAGGAGTGGTTCTTTCTTCTGCAAAGTACCTCGGTGTTCACGATACTGTAGCTGTTATGTCATATATCACACTTCCGCTGGCAGCATCGTTTGTTAACATACTGGTTCCGGATTTCGCAATGATATACCCGGCTATCGCACTTGCTCTCTTCATCAACTATGTAATGCTTCAGGGCGAAAGTGAAGGAAAGCTTATTGAAAGAGATATTGTGAGATCACATCAGATGCAGCACGATGAACTTACAGGCCTTCGCAACAGAAGAGCGTATACCGAAACGATAGAGGATATTGCAATACGTAATGGAAATGTCGGAGTTCTATTCTGCGATGTCAACGCTCTCAAATACACTAATGACAATTACGGACATAATGCCGGAGATAAGTTGCTTATTGATTTCGCGACAGTATTATCCCGATATTTCCGAAAGGATGAGATATTCAGAATCAGCGGCGATGAGTTCGTGATAATGATGACAGAAATTAGTGAATCTCTTATGGAAAGAAGAACGGAATGTGTAAGGAGCACCTATAATGTCTATGGCATTCCACCTGCTGCTATCGGATATGCATACGGTCCGGCATCCTTCGTGTGTGAACTTATCAAAGCGGCAGAAGCCGATATGTACAATAAGAAAGAGGAATTCTATACAGAATATCCGGAATACAAGAGATAAATAATACGCAGACTAAGCGCCCGGATTGAAATCCGGGCGTTCTGATTCTATAATGAATACAGATATTATTGTATGAACTAAAGGAGTGCGTTAATGATGTTCAAGATGGTACATGAGAACTACAATGTCGCAGATCTTGAGAAATCAATGGATTTCTATGAGAAGGCACTGGGACTTAGAGAAGCAAGAAGAAAAGAAGCAGCAGACGGTTCCTTCAAGATTGTATATCTGACAAGCGAAAGCGGTGAATTTGAGCTTGAGCTCACATGGCTTGCGGACTGGGATCGCCCATACAATCTCGGTGACTGCGAATTCCATCTCGCATTTGAGACGGACGATATGGACGCTGCCCACAAGCTTCACGAGGAGATGGACTGCATCTGCTTTGAGAATCCGGAGATGGGCATATATTTTATCGCCGATCCGGACGGCTACTGGCTTGAGATTGTGCCTGCCAGATAATTTCTTTAAGAAGGAGAATTCAGATGAACAATTTTATATATGAAACACCAACTAAAGTATATTTCGGCAAAGATGAAGAACTCAAAGTGGGAGAGATTGTTGCCGCATATAATCCGAACAAGGTCCTGATTCACTATGGCGGCAAATCTGCCAGGGAAAGCGGTCTTCTTGATCGTGTAAAAATGAGTCTTCAGGATGCAGGTGTTGCATTTGTTGAGCTCGGAGGCGTAGTTGCCAACCCTGAGCTTAAGCTCGTAAGAGAGGGCATTGAACTCTGCAAAGCTGAAGGTGTAGACTTTGTACTCGCGGTAGGAGGAGGCTCAGTCCTTGACTCATCGAAAGATATTGCTAACGGAGTCGCTAACCCGGACGTTGACGTATGGGATTTTTCACTCGGAAAAGCCGTTCCTGAGAAAACCCTGCACAAGGGTGCTGTCCTGACTCTTTCAGCTGCCGGATCTGAGATGTCGAACTCATGCGTAATCACCAACTCAGAGACTGGTGAGAAAAGAGGATACGGCTGTAGAGCCAACAGAATGGATTTCGCAATTGAGAATCCTGAACTTACATACACAGTAAATGCTTATCAGACTGCCTGCGGCGCGGTGGATATCGCAATGCACACAATCGAGAGATATTTCTGCCCTGGCAGCGACACATATCTCACAGACAGCATCGCTGAGGCTGTAATCAAGAGCGTGATGAAGGCGGGAAAAGACTGTCTTGCTGATCCCTGCAACTATGAGGCGAGAGCGAATATGATGTGGGCTTCGTCACTTGCTCATAACGGACTGACACAGTGCGGAAGAGATTTTCAGCTGATTGTTCACCAGTTCGAGCACGAGGTCAGCGGAATGTATCCTGAAGTGGCACACGGAGCAGGACTTGCTGCCATCTGGTGCAGCTGGGCCAGATATGTCTATACGGATGACCTCTCAAGATGGCTGCAGTATGCGCATAACGTATGGAACCTCGATATCGACTTCGAGCACCCGGAAAAAACTGTCATCAAAGCTATCGATATGCAGGAAGAGTATTACGCGTCAATCGGAATGCCTACCAACCTGAAGGTTCTCGGCGTTAAAGAAGAAGACCTCGAGAAGCTTGCTTTTGACTGCTCAAGAGGTAAAACAAGAAAACTCTTCGGCGGACTCGGCTATGATGAGATTCTTGACATTTACAAGATGGCATACAATGCCTAGAAACGGCTGAAAAAACAAGACCAGGCGCTTATGAACTGAACCCCAAAAGTTGGACAGTTCATATCGCCTGGTCTTTTCTCTTGTATAAAAGCCTTTTAGATGCAATTGTAATCCAGCCTTGTATCAGCCTGTTTAAGCTTGATAGCCTCGAGGAATACTCTCGCTGTATCAACGCAGGTGATTGAAGGAATGCCTCTCTCGATGGCTTTTCTTCTGACAGGGAAGCTGTGACGCTTTTTGCTGTTAACTACCTCAGGCACGTTGATAACGATAGCGATATGCTCGCCGCTGTCAATATCGTGGCTGGTAATCCACTGTTCAGCTTGCTCATAATCCATAAGCTCAGCCTGAATTCCCTTGCTGTTAAGGAAGTCGCAGGTGTTCTCTGCAGCATAGAGCTTAAAGCCTGCCTCAGCATAGCTGCTGATGACTTCGGCGCTGTAGTCGTTGAGCTCTGAATCACGGAGTGCAACAAATACATTACCCTCAGTTGGAACTGCTGAACCTGCAGCGATAAAGCCCTTGTAGATAGCTTTATTGAGATCCTTGTCCATTCCGAGAACCTCGCCTGTTGACTTCATTTCAGGTCCGAGAGCGATATCCATATCTGTCAGCTTTGCACTTGAGAAAACAGGAACTTTGACTGCGTATGATTCGCTCTTCTTGTAGATTCCTGTACCGTACTCACTGTCCTTAAGCTTGTGGCCGAGCATGGCAGCAACTGCAAGCTTAACCATAGGAACGCCTGTAACCTTTGAAAGAATAGGCACAGTTCTCGAAGCACGAGGGTTGACCTCGATAACATAGATTCTGTCGCCGTCGTAAGCGTACTGAACGTTGACGAGTCCGACAACATTCAGAGCCTTGCTGATGCGCTTTGTGTAGTCGAGCAGTGTATCTTCAACTTCCTTGCTGAGTGAGAAGTTAGGGTATACTGAGATACTGTCGCCTGAGTGCACGCCGGTTCTCTCGATATGCTCCATGATTCCAGGAATCAGAACATCTTCACCGTCAGCGATAGCATCAACTTCAATTTCTTTTCCCTGAATATACTTGTCGATGATGATTGGATGGTCGATATCCAGTGATACAGCTTCCTTGAGGTATCTTCTGAGCTCTTCATCGTTATATACAACCTGCATTGCACGTCCGCCAATTACATATGAAGGACGAACAACCAGAGGGTATCCAAGTCTTTCAACAGCAGCGAATGCTTCAGCCTCGCTTGTAACAGCCTCGCCGTCAGGAACTGAGATTCCGATATCTATGAGGAGACGGGCGAATTTCTCACGGTCCTCTGCAAGATCGATGTTATCAAAGGATGTTCCAAGGATATTGATATTACGCTGGCTCAGTTTCTCGGCAAGGTTCAGTGAAGTCTGTCCGCCGAACTGGATGATAACTCCATATGGGCGCTCCTTCTTGATAACACTCATTACATCGTCGATGTGGAGTGACTCGAAGTAGAGCTTGTCGGAGATGTCGAAGTCTGTGCTGGCTGTCTCAGGGTTGTCGTTCATGATGATAGCCTCGTATCCGAGTTCTTTTACCGCCCATACACCCTGAACGCAGCAGTAGTCGAACTCGATTCCCTGACCGATACGGATAGGACCCGAACCGATAACGAGGATTGATTCCTCAGGGCTGCGAACACTCTCGTCCTCCTCGTCATAGCAGGAGTAGTAGTAAGGTGTTGCTGCGTCGAACTCTCCTCCGCAGGTATCTACCATCTTGAAAACAGGGTAGATGTCGTTATATACACGGATATCCTGCAGAACTTCTCTGCTCATTCCGGAGAGAGCGATAATCTCACTGTCGGTAAAACCGCGTGACTCTGCCTCGTAGATCAGCTCGTTGGTGATAGGCTGTGTTGCCAGAGTGTTCTCCATCTCGATGATATTGTTGATCTTGTGGAGGTACCAGCGGTCAATCTTGGTAATAGCATAGAGCTCATCGATGTCCATGAGACCTCTTCTGAGGATCTCTGCGATACAGAAAAGTCTTTCATCATCTACATTCTTAAGCTTGGCAATGAGCTTATCGTCGTTGAGATTAGTAACGTAAGGAACACGAAGTCCGTCGCACTTGATCTCGATGGAAGTCAGCGCTTTGAGAAGAGCGGATTCGAAATTACGGTCGATTGCCATAATCTCGCCTGTCGCCTTCATCTGAGTACCAAGCTTACGTGAAGCAGTCACGAACTTGTCGAAAGGCCACTTCGGGAATTTTACCACTACATAGTCGAGCACCGGCTCGTAGCATGCACTTGTGGTCTTTGTAACATAATTGTCGAGCTCATCGAGGTTGTAGCCGAGCGCGATCTTGGCAGCAATCTTTGCAATGGGGTATCCGGCTGCCTTTGAAGCAAGGGCTGATGAACGGCTTACACGAGGGTTAACCTCGATAACGATATATTCTCCTGTGTCAGGATTGAGTGCGAACTGAACATTGCAGCCGCCTTCAATCTCGAGACTTCTGATAATCTTTACTGATGCGTCACGGAGCATCTGGTACTCCTCATCACGCAGTGTCTGCGTTGGAGCTACTACGATACTGTCACCTGTGTGAACTCCAACCGGGTCGAGGTTCTCCATTGAACAGACGATGATGCAGTTATCACGCGCATCACGCATTACCTCATACTCAACTTCCTTCCATCCTGCAACAGATTTCTCAAGGAGAATCTGTCCGATTGCTGAACTCTCCATGCCGCTGTAGCAGAGCTTCTCAAGGTCTTCCATATTCTCTGCGATTCCGCCGCCTGTTCCGCCAAGGGTATAAGCAGGGCGGATGATAACAGGAAGTCCTTCTTTCTCTACGAAATCCATGCACTCCTGCATTGAAGTGCAGATGGCGCTGCTTGGAATGGGCTCGCCGATTTCCTGCATGAGAGTTTTGAACTCTTCACGGTCTTCGGCACGCTTGATGCTGTTCTTATTGATACCGAGCAGTGCAGTGTTGTGCTTTGCAAGTACGCCCTTTGCGTCGAGCTCCATTGCAAGGTTGAGACCGGTCTGGCCGCCAAAACCAGCCAGAATTCCATCCGGCTTCTCCTTGGCGATAATCTGCTCCAGTGCATCCTCTGTAAGAGGCTCCATATATACTTTGTCAGCGATGCCGACATCAGTCATAATGGTGGCCGGGTTGCTGTTGACGAGTACTGTCTCAATACCTTCCTCGCGGATGGCTTTACAGGCCTGAGTTCCTGAATAGTCGAACTCGGCAGCCTGTCCGATGATGATAGGACCGGAACCTATAATCAGAATCTTATTAAGCCAGGTTTTCTTAGGCATTTTCCTTGTCCTCCTTCATCATAGTAATGAACTTATCGAAAAGATAAGTGTTATCGTTAGGTCCAGGTGAAGCTTCCGGATGGAACTGTACCGAGAAAATCGGCAGGTCTCTGTGCTCCATACCTTCTACTGTTCCGTCGTTAAGGTTCAGGTGTGTAACTTCCATTCCCTTGAGGATGATGCTCTCGTAGTTGACAGCATATCCGTGGTTCTGTGATGTGATATATGATCTCTTTGTGTTCTTGTCGTATACTCCGTGGTTGCCTCCGCGGTGACCGTATTTGAGCTTATATGTCTTGCCTCCGAGTGCTGTTGCGAGCAGCTGGTGTCCCATGCAGATTCCGAACATAGGCAGAGTTCTCATGTTGATGAGCTTCTGAATCTCTGCTATTGCTTCAGTTGCAGCCTCCGGATCTCCAGGGCCGTTGGTCAGGAAAATACCATCCGGATTATCAGCGAGGATTTCCTCTGCAGGGGAGCCGTATGGGTAGACTGTCAGATTGCAGCCTCTTTCTCTGAGACAGTTGAGAATATTTGCTTTAACACCATAATCAAGTACAGCAACATTGAATTCGCCGTTGCCTGTATCAGTTGCCGGAAGGCTGAGCTTCTCCTTCGTCGCGACAATCTTCATCTGGTCACCTGTAAGTTCGGTTGAATCGCAGATTGCCTTCGCTTGTGCGATGCTGATTCCCTCAGTGCTGATGACACATTTGATTGTTCCCTTTGCTCTGATGAGCTTGGTGATTTTTCTTGTATCAACTCCGCACACACCAGGGATGCCCTGTTCGCAAAGCCACTGATCCAGTGTCATAACGCTGTTACTGTTGGAAGGTTCGCTGCAGAGATCTTTAACAACCATGCCGTATGCATGGATGCCGTCAGATTCCATATCCTGCGGGCAAATTCCGTAGTTGCCTATGAGCGGATAGGTCATATTGATAATCTGACCTTCGTATGAAGGGTCAGTCATAATCTTCTGGTAGCCTGTCATAGAGATGTTGAAAACCAGCTCGCCCACGCGTGTGCAGGCTGCGCCAAATCCCTTGCCCTTGAAAACAGTGCCGTCTTCAAGGTATATAAGGCCGTCCATTTTGCTCTTTACATCTATCATATTTTTTCATTCCTCCGATGAAAGCGCCACAAAGTGGCCATAATCTCCGAATAAATATACATCAAATGCAATATTTATTCAATACCCCAGAGCTAAAATAGTGGATTTCTTGACAGTTTGTGTTCGTTACGATACAATATCTCGTGTACACTGAGACAATGATGTCGCGGAAGACGCACACATTGTCTTTCTTTAGTTCTGACAAAAATATTATTTAAGGGAACCGACAGAGATATTAATTTGAAAGGAGCACATTATGTCAAATTGTGCAATTGTAGGAATTAACTGGGGTGATGAAGGTAAGGGTCGTATGGTCGATCTTCTGACACAGGATTACGATGTTGTAGTTAGATTCCAGGGAGGCGGCAACGCCGGACATACTGTAATCAACGAGTACGGAAAGTTCGCACTTCATCTTCTGCCTTCCGGAATTTTCAGAGAGGGCGTAGTAAATATTCTTGGAAACGGCGTAGCTGTTGACCCTGAGAACCTCTGGACAGAGATTCAGCAGGGAGAGGCGCAGGGAGTGGCTATTACTCCTGAGAAACTGATGATCAGTGACAGAGCTTCACTTGTAATTCCTTGGCACAGAGATCTCGACTCACTTGAGGA
>JAZUII010000062.1:0-14285 GCA_045642105.1 Anaerovoracaceae bacterium
ATGGTTGTTGTAACTCAGGAGATGGGATTGGCCAAAGAGGTTGCAGATAAGGTAATATTTATTGACGGAGGCGTAATTGCTGAGCAGGGAAGTCCTAAGGAGATTTTCGAGAACCCTAAGTCTGCAAGACTCAAGGAATTCCTCGGCTCAATGCTTAAGGCATAGATACTGGAGGTCATAAATGTTCAGAAAAAGTTTAAAGAAAGATCTGATATGGATGCTCATCCTGATTTTCGTTGTTGTAATACTGAATATTGCAGCGAATCTTGCAGGTCATGAATGGCACACAATAATGTTTGTACTGGAGATAGCTGCAGTCCTGGTTCTGATGCTTGGACTCATCATCAAGAGAGCAGTTTCAGGCGCATATAAGAAAAAAGAGGACGACGAGGAAGAATAATCTTCCTTGCGAGTTAATAAACTTGATAGAAATCGGAAGGAGCTGCTGCGGCAGCTCCTTTTTACTGTGTGCGCTGATGGAAAACTGGTCCAGTATTCCAAATTAAGTAATTATGAGGACCAGTTCCAGACCGGATTATCGGCGGATATTGGTCTGTATGTTGTCAAATGTGCAGATTGAGGACCAATTATGCTTGAAAATAATATAGTTCACTGGGCCGGATTCTGGAATTCCCATTAAAGCGCGACCGGAAACCGGTCCATATTTCAAAGAAAAAATTATATGGACCGGAATTTTAGCAAAACCGTCAAAAAGTGGACCAGTTTGCAATCAACCGGAGCCAATAAGCGATCTGCGAGGAATCTGCAAGTGATGCACAGCTATAAGAACAAACGTTCTATTTACATTAAAAATAAGGTGCGATATAATGAAGTCCGACACTGGAGAGAGGGAGGTAAGTAAGTCATGCCTGAATTCAAGGTGCATTCAGATTTCGAGCCGATGGGCGATCAGCCTCAGGCAATCGAAACGCTTGCAGAGGGAATACGACAGGGCAAGAGAGCGCAGACGCTGATGGGCGTAACAGGATCAGGTAAGACTTTTACCATGGCCAAGCTCATCGAGAAGGTGCAGAAGCCGACCCTCGTAATATCCCACAACAAGACACTTGCAGCACAGCTCCATGGAGAATTCAAAGAGTTTTTTCCGGAGAACGCGGTTGAATACTTCGTATCTTACTACGATTACTATCAGCCGGAGGCCTATGTTGCGAGCACAGACACATACATAGAGAAGGATGCTGACATCAACGACGAGATTGATAAGCTGAGACACTCGGCAACCGCCTCACTGCTTGAGCGAAAGGACGTAATTATAGTTGCTTCGGTTTCATGTATCTACGGACTTGGTTCGCCATCAAGCTACCGCAACCAGCTGATCAGCTTGAGGCCGGGCATGGAGAAGGACAGAACGGAGTTCCTGCGCGAACTTACGCAGATTCAGTATGTGCGCAATGATACGGATTTTCACAGAGGAACGTTCAGGGCTCGTGGTGACATAATCGATATATATCCAGCAGGCGGAGAATCAGCTGTAAGAGTCGAAATGTTCGGCGACGAGATAGAATCCATTAAGGAAATTAATCCGCTTACAGGCGAGATTACCGGTGTCAGACAGCATATCAGTATTTTCCCGGCATCGCACTATATCACCGACAGGGACACCATGCAGCTCGTTACACGCAACATACGGGCAGAGCTTAAGGACAGACTCGACTGGTTCAAGGCGAACGGAAAGCTGCTTGAGGCACAGAGACTTGAGCAGAGAACCAACTACGATATAGAGATGATGCTCGAGGTTGGCACCTGCAAGGGAATCGAGAACTATTCAAGGCACATCAACCTGCTTGAGCCGGGGGAGAGACCATATACACTCATAGACTATTTTCAGGACAACGACTACCTTGTAATTATCGACGAGTCGCACGTAATGCTTCCGCAGCTCAGAGCTATGTATCACGGAGATCACTCGCGAAAAGAATCTCTTATCGAGTATGGTTTTCGCCTGCCGAGCGCTTTTGACAACAGACCGCTTAAGTTCGAGGAGTTCCACAGACTGACCGGACAGACAGTCTATGTAAGTGCAACACCTGCAGCCTTTGAGCTTGAAGAGTCGGGCGGAGTAACAGCTGAGCAGGTTATCAGACCAACCGGTCTTCTAGATCCGACAATTGAGGTAAGACCTGTTGAAGGCCAGATTGATGATCTGATAGGTGAGATTCATAAGACAACAGCCAAAGGAGAGAGAGTTCTTGTAACTACCCTGACCAAGAGAATGGCTGAGGATCTGTCGAAGTATCTGCAGGAATCAGGAATAAAAGTAAGATATCTTCACTCGGAGATTGACAATTTTGAGCGTCTTGAGATTATACGCGATCTGCGTCTCGGAAAGTTCGATGTGCTTGTAGGCATCAACCTGCTGAGAGAGGGGCTCGATCTGCCGGAGGTATCGCTTATTGCTATTCTCGATGCAGACAAAGAAGGCTTCCTCAGAACTGAGACTTCACTGATTCAGACTGTAGGAAGAGCTGCGCGTAATGCGGGCGGTCGTGTAATCATGTACGCAGATTACATCAGCAGGGCTATGCGAAGTTGTATTGACGAGACGGCGCGAAGAAGATCGATTCAGGAAGAATATAATAAGGCTCACGGCATTGTGCCAAGAACAATCGTCAAGCCGATTCGTGAGATTATAGAGGCAACATCAGAATACAAGGGTGATATTGATATCAAGAATCCAAAGAGCATGACTACTGCCGAGCTTCAGAAGACAATCAGAGAACTTGAGAAGTCGATGAAAGAAGCTGCGAAGAATCTCGAATTCGAGAGGGCGGCTGAGCTCAGGGATGTGCTTTTCGAGCTGCGTTCCAGCACGAGAGCGAAGTCATCAGGCAGATAGCCTGAGAGGATGCCTTCGGACATAAGTACCGGGCATCGGAAAGAGGAGAATTTTGGACAAAAACATTATTATCAAGGGTGCGAGGGAGCACAACCTCAAGGGCATTGATGTGACAATCCCAAGAGACAAAATGGTTGTACTGACCGGACTTTCGGGTTCCGGCAAGTCTTCGCTTGCTTTCGATACCATCTATGCGGAGGGCCAGAAGAAATATGTAGAGAGTCTTTCTTCATATGCAAGACAGTTCCTCGGCCTCATGAAGAAGCCGGATGTTGAGAGCATCGACGGCCTTTCACCGGCAATCAGTATCGACCAGAAGACTACCAACAAGAATCCGAGATCTACAGTCGGTACGGTTACAGAGATATATGACTATCTCAGACTTCTCTATGCGAGAATCGGCGTACCGCACTGCCCAGTCTGCGGCAGAGAGATTACAAGCCAGTCTGTAGATTATATCGTAGATAAGCTGAGAGACTTCGGCGAGGGCACAAGAGTGACTGTGCTCGCACCGGTTATCAGAGGACGCAAGGGCGAGCACAAAGCCGTACTTGCGAGAATACAGAGAGATGGTTTTACCAGAGTAAGAATTGACGGAGAGATGCTCCGAATCGACGAGGGCGAGATTAATCTCGTGAAGAACAACAAGCACACCATCGAGATTGTGGTAGACAGAGTTGTGGTGCACGAGGATAACAGAAGCCGACTTGCAGAGGCGGTTGAGCTTGCGACTACTGAGGGTGAGGGCATCTGCAATGTGGTTGTGAGTCTGCCTGCTGATGAATCCGGAGAGAGACCTGCGGAGTTAGAGGAGACATACAGCACACTGCTGGCATGTCCTGAGCACGGAATCAGCATCGAGGAGATGGAGCCTCGTATGTTCTCGTTTAACAGTCCTTACGGTGCATGCGACCACTGCAGTGGACTCGGTTTTACACTGGGAATTACTGATGATGCGGTTGTGAGCGACCCGGACAAAAGTATACTTGACGGTGCGCTTGGAAGCGTTTTTGCGTCGCTTGATGCGATGGGATTCTACAGACAGATGCTGCATCAGCTTTCGCTCGACCACAATACTGATCTGAGCGTTCCGTATAAGGACCAGCCGGAAGCTTTTATCGATGAGCTGCTTCACGGCACCGGAACCCGTAAGCTCAAGTACACTTACGAGAGCAGAAGCGGAAGAGTCTCACATATGAACCACACTTTCGAGGGTGTAATTCCAAGCCTCGAAAGACGCTGGGGTGAGACTAATTCTGACTATATCAAGAATAAAATTACGGAGATGATGACCGAGACGGAGTGCCCGGTCTGCCGCGGAAAGAAGCTCAAGGATATCGTTCTTGCGGTTACTGTAGGCGGCAAGAACATCATCGAGTTCACAGATATGTCAGTTGAAGCGGCGCTTGACTTCGTACTCAATCTGCAGGATGAGCTTAGCGAGAGGGATGGCAAGATTGCGGCTATGATTCTCAAGGAAATCAGACAGAGACTCAGCTTCCTGAAGAATGTAGGTCTCGGATATCTGACTCTTTCAAGAACTGCCGGAACACTGTCCGGCGGAGAGTCGCAGCGTATCAGACTGGCTACGCAGATCGGCAGCGGACTCGTCGGAGTTCTCTACATACTCGACGAGCCTTCAATCGGACTGCACCAGAGGGACAATGACAAGCTGCTTGCATCACTCAGGGGTCTTACGGATATGGGCAATACACTCATCATCGTAGAGCACGACGAGGATACTATGTATGCGGCTGACCACATCATAGATATCGGACCGGGCGCAGGTGTCAATGGCGGTGAGCTGATTGCTCAGGGAACGGTTGAGGATATCAAGGCTTGTGAGGAGTCGGTAACCGGACAGTTCCTTTCGGGCAAGAGACATATCGATGTGCCGGCAGCAAGGAGAGCGGGCAACGGTCTTTCGCTTGAAATCAAAGGGGCGGCCGAGAACAATCTCAAGGGAATTGATGTAAGTATTCCGGCGGGCAAGCTGGTGCTTGTAACGGGTGTGTCAGGTTCCGGAAAGTCTTCGCTGGTTAATGAGATCCTGTACAAGGGGGTATCGCACATTACCAACAAGACTCAGGCGCAGCCAGGCATACATGACTCTATCGAAGGAGTCGAGAATTTTGACAAGGTAATAGACATCGACCAGTCACCTATCGGAAAGACTCCGCGAAGCAACCCTGCGACATATACGGGAATGTTCACGCATATCAGAAATCTTTTCGCAGAGATGCCTGAGGCAAAAACAAGAGGCTACAAGTCGGGACGTTTCAGTTTCAACGTTAAGGGCGGACGCTGCGAGCATTGCTCGGGTGACGGCATCATAAAGGTTGAGATGAACTTCCTGCCGGATGTATATGTGCCTTGTGAGGAGTGCGGCGGTGCGAGATATAACCGCGAGACTCTGGAGGTTAAGTATAAGGGCAAGAGCATAAGCGATGTTCTCAATATGAGCGTTGAGGAGGCAATGGGCTTCTTCGAGAATCAGCCTGGTATTCACAAATATCTCAAGACTCTCTACGAGGTTGGTCTCGGATATATCAGTCTCGGACAGCCTTCAACACAGCTTTCAGGAGGAGAGGCTCAGAGAATCAAGCTGGCTACCGAGCTTTCGAAGAGATCAACAGGAAGAACACTGTATATCCTGGATGAGCCGACAACTGGACTGCATTTCGCAGATGTAGAGAAGCTGCTCTACGTGCTGGACAGACTGGTTGACGAGGGCAACACGGTTGTAGTAATCGAGCACAATCTTGATGTTATCAAGAGAGCTGATCACATCATCGATCTCGGACCTGAGGGAGGAGACGGAGGCGGTACAATTGTCTGCACAGGTACGCCTGAAGAGGTTGCGGCCTGTGAGAAGTCATATACCGGACAATATCTAAAGAAAATGCTTGACAAGGAAAACCAATAGGGATATTATGCTGATATCATTTTGATATCAGCATTTTCTTTTGCATAAGGAGGATATTATGGATAAATTTGAAGAGAGAATCATTAAGCCAAAGAGTGGAATACTCATGCTTATTGTCAGCATTCTGATGCTCGTATTCTGTTTACCTGTATTTATTATTGGGGCAGCAAACATGATGTATGCGTCTGGACTTGGAATAATAGCAATACTTGCATCAATTGCATTCCTGTTCTTTGGAATTCTTAATCTTTGCGGTCTGCATCAGGTTAACCCTAACGAAGCACTCGTGCTTGTGCTTTTCGGTAAGTACTTCGGAACAGTTGTTGAGCCCGGATACTATTTCGTAAATCCATTTGCAAGACCAATCGTTCCTGCTTCAGCACAGTCGGCACTCGATCTCGCATTCGAGGCAGCGACTGATTCCGGCAAGAATGTCAAGAAGGACAAGATTTCGGTGCCTTCAACAAGAAAGAGAATTTCACTCAAGGTCAACACTCTGAACAATGACAAGCAGAAGGTTAACGATGTTCTCGGCAACCCTGTAATCATTGGAACAAATGTAATCTGGAAGGTTGCAAATCCGACAAAGGCGGTTTTCAACGTTGAGGACTACAGCGACTTCCTCTCTACACAGTGCGACCTCGTAGTAAGAAATGTCGCAAGACTTTTCCCATACGATGACTTCGATGACACACTGGAGACAGTGGCAGACGGAGAGAAGACTCTCAGAGGTTCAAGCCAGGAGATTGCAGATATGATGCAGGAAGAGCTCCAGAAGAGAGTTGTGGATGCCGGTCTTGAAATTCAGGATGTGAGAATCACCAACCTCGCATACTCTGAGGAGATTGCGGCAGCAATGCTTCAGAGACAGCAGGCTTCAGCTATCATCGCAGCAAGACAGAAGATTGTAGAGGGTGCTGTAGGAATGGTAAAAATGGCGCTTGATCAGCTCGATGAGGACGGCGTGGTTGTGCTTGATGATGAGCGTAAGGCGGCAATGGTAAGCAACCTGCTCGTAGTACTCTGCGGCAACAAGGATGCGCAGCCTGTAATCAATAACGGTTCAATCTACTAAGAGGGAAAGGTTAGATTATAATGACGATAGATGCACGTGAGCAGAAGCTTTTGGAGAAACAGAAGCAGCTTGACGAGCTCGAGGCGGAGATAAAGAAGAGGGAGAAAGCTCTCAAGATGAAGGAGAAAGAGAAGAAACAGGTCCTTCTCAGACTTGCTCCGTCGCTCTGGAATGAAATCGCGGAATGGGCAGAGGACGACATCCGATCGATTAACGGTCAGATTGAATATCTGTTGACAGAGGCTGTTCGCAATAGAAAGAAACAATAGTGCAGACTGGGAGTGTGCCAACGTGAGTTGGCACACTTTTGGCATAAATGATATAATGAACGAATGAGACAGATAGAGATAACAGCTAACGACGCAGGGCGAAGACTCGACAGATTTCTAAGAAAATATCTGCCTAAGGCATCGCTCGGCTCCATTTACAAAATAATACGCAAGGATGTTAAAGTTGACGGCAAGCGCAGAGATGAGAAATTCATGCTCGAAGAGGGACAGATAATCAATCTGTACCTTTCTGATGAGATGATTGATGAACTTCGCGAGAGTACAGATAAGGCATCCGAGTCACGCGGCAGAGGAAAGAAGGCAAGAAGGAATTTTGCCGTCATCTATGAGGACGAGAATATCCTGGCGGCCAACAAGCCTTTCGGTCTGCTGACACATGGCGACAGAACAGAGAAGAAGAATCACCTCGCCAACCAGGTCAAAGATTATCTAATAGAGAAGGGTGATTACAATCCTAGACTTGAGAAGGTTTTTGCACCGGCACCGGCCAACAGACTTGACCGCAACACCACAGGCCTTGTGCTGTTTGGCAAGACGGCGGCTTCGCTCAAGAGCCTGAACGAGATGATACGCGAAGACAAGGTCAGAAAGTTCTACATGACAATCTGCTTCGGCGTGATTGACAGGGAGATGAAACTGACGGGAAGTCTTGTGAAGGATCAGAGAACCAATACGGTGCGCATTGTGAACGATGAGTCCGGCAAAGATATCATCACCATCGTTAGACCGGTTGAGGTCCTGAAGGGTGGAAGTTTCAAAGCAACACTTGTGGAGGTGGAGCTTGTTACAGGTAGAACCCACCAGATTAGAGCGCATCTCGCAAGCATAGGACATCCGCTGCTCGGAGATTACAAATATCAGTCGAGAGAATGTGCCAAGCATAATCTCAGACTTAAGAACAAGTACGGACTTTCCACACAGCTTCTTCACAGTGCGAGAGTAGAATTTGACGAGGCGCCTCAGGATCTTGAATACCTTGAGGGAATGAAGATTAAAGCAGATATTCCTGAGAATTTTGAGGCGATACTCGCTGATCTCAGGTAAAAATCATATAGAATTGAAAGGAGAACATGGTGAATAACAGTTTTCTCAAAAGTTTAATAGTTGATGTTGCAGTAGCGGTTGCGCTGGCGATGGCTGTACTGTATTTTATAAGACCTACTATTGTAAGACAGACATCTATGCAGGATACGCTTCAGCCGAATGACTATATAATCATGTATAAGCGCGCTTATGCGCATAAGACACCGCAGCGCGGAGATATAGTTGTTTTCCAGTCGAAGCTGACAGATGAGCAAGGAAGAGAGAAGCTTCTGATTAAAAGAATAATCGGACTTCCGGGAGATGTTATCACTATTGAGGATAACCAGCTGTATCTCAATGGAAGCAAATATGAAGAGGACTATATCAAGGACGGAATAACACCGGGCGACATAAAGGATTATGTTGTGCCGGAAGGCAGATATTTTACCATGGGAGATAACAGAGTTGTCAGCGTGGACAGCCGTTACGACGAGGTCGGCTGCGTTGCTCTCGACGCGATTGAGGGTAAGGCTGTTATAAGACTCTTCCCATTCAACAAGATAGGAAAGTTATAGAGAGGGACAGACTATGGCACATAAGCCACGCAAACTGGTCGCAAATAATAAGAAAGCAAGACACGATTATTTCATAGAAGAAGTCTATGAGGTGGGCATCGTTCTTACCGGTACGGAGATAAAGTCTATTCGTGCGGGAAGGGTGAGCGTCAAGGAAAGCTTCTGTAAAATCGACCGCAACGGCGAGCTGTGGATTCACGGCATGCATATTTCTCCTTATGAGCAGGGCAACCGATTCAATGTTGACCCGATTCGTGACCGCAAGCTTCTTATGCACAGAAGAGAGATCAATAAGCTGATTGGAACGCTCAAGACGAGCGGCCTGACGCTGGTTCCGCTTACGGTGTATTTAAATGAGGACGGCAGATGCAAGATGGAGATAGGTCTTGCACGAGGCAAGAAGAATTACGATAAGCGTGAGACTATTGCAAAGAAGGATGCGGATCGAAAGATGGACAGAGCCATCAAGAATTCGAGGAACGCCGGTTAGCCTGCAGAGGGCTGAAAGACAGGCTGCAAGCTCTTAATTGCAAAGCTTTTGCAATAAGGGTATAATTACAAGCAAATCTTTACGCGGCTTAAGGCGTAAAGCGATGGCAGAGAAAAGGAGACAAAATGATTGATAAGTACAATCTGACCATGCTGACGGATTTCTACGAGCTCACCATGGCAAACGGTTATTTCCAGGCAAAAGCAAAGGATTACGAAGCTACCTACGACATGTTCTTCAGAAGAGTACCTGACAACGGCGGTTTTGCAATCATGGCCGGAGTTGAGCAGATGATCGACTATCTGAAGAACCTTGCTTTCTCAGAGAGAGACATCGAGTATCTCAGAAGCAAGAACTGCTTCTCTGAGGAATTCCTCGATTATCTCAAGGACTTCGAGTTTGTATGCGACGTATGGGCGGTTCCGGAGGGAACACCTATTTTCCCATATGAGCCAATCGTGACTGTAAAGGGCCCTGCAATTCAGGCGCAGTTCGTTGAGACAATGATTCTGCTGACCATCAACCACCAGAGCCTTATCGCAACAAAAGCCAACCGAATCGTAAGAGCTGCAAACGGCAGACCTGTAATGGAGTTCGGAACAAGAAGAGCTCACGGTGTAACCGCAGCTATCAACGGCGCGAGAGCTTCATACATCGGAGGCTGCGCAGGAACAGCATGTACTATTGCGGACAGAGACTACGGAACTCCTGCTCTCGGAACAATGGCGCACAGCTGGATTCAGACTTTTGACACAGAGTACGAAGCATTCTACGAGTACACCAAGCAGTACCCTAACAATGCTACACTGCTCATCGATACATATAACGTTCTCAATTCAGGTCTTCCAAATGCCATCAAGGTATTCAAGGAACTCAAGCCTGCAAAGATGGGCGTAAGAATCGATTCAGGAGATATTACATATCTCACAAAGAAAACAAGAGAAATTCTCGACGAGAACGGTCTTCAGGACTGTGCCATCGTAATCTCCAACTCACTTGATGAGTATCTCATCAGGGACGTTCTTCTCGAGGGTGCGCAGATTGACTCCTTCGGTGTAGGCGAGAGAATGATTACGGCAAAAAGCGAGCCTGTTTTCGGCGGCGTATATAAGCTTGCTCAGGTTGATAAGCCGGACGGAACAGTGCTTCCTAAGATGAAAATTAGTGAAAATGTTGAGAAGATTACCAACCCGGGCTTCAAGAATGTCTACAGATTCTACGGTAAGCAGAGCGGCAAGGCTATTGCCGATGTTATTACCTTAAGAAGCGAGGGCGTTCCTGCAGAGGACGGCTACGAGATCTTCGACCAGGTCAACACATGGAAGAGAAAAACACTCTTCAACTACGAGGTGCGTGAGCTGCTTGTACCGATCTTCGTAAAGGGCAAGTGCGTATACGAGTCACCAAGCATCTCCGAGATTCGCGACTACTGCGCAGAGCAGGTTGCAACACTCTGGGATGAGACTCTCAGATTCGAGAATCCGCACACATACAAGGTTGACCTCAGCCAGGAACTCTGGAACCTTAAGCACGATCTCCTCAACAAGTACGGATCAAACCCAAGCAAATAATTACAATATAAAAGGTCGGCCTCGCGCCGACCTGCATCCGGGGTCGTAAAGGTTTCGACAGGGGTGTGGAACAATGGTAAGCGAGCCGTGGCGCCTGGCCACGTAAAAACGGGCCGTTAAAAAGAAACGCTAAAACAAACAACAATTTCGCACTGGCTGCATAGTTCAGCCCCGCGTGTCGACCAGGGTTCCCCTGCAGACTCAGGACTCGGCATCATTTATGCAGGACAACCTTGCGTGAGCTCCCGGTAGCGTAAGGGAACTACGGGATAGTCCGGCGGAAGTCTGCTGACGTGACGTCTGCCCGGGCGAAATACCAAAGCATCAGCTGCGCTCGGAGAAAGCCTTTCGGAAATGCTCTTGGACGTGGGTTCGACTCCCACCGGCTCCACCACTACCTAGGGCTTCAGGCAAAATGCCTGGAGCCCTTTAAAATACTGAGATTAAGCCGCCAAACGCCCTGTTTTCAAGGGGTTGGCGGTTTTCTTATAACCTCCTTCAGGCCCTTCTCCGCCTCTCTCAGGCTCAGAAATAGGCGGACAAAACGTGGGATTTTAGGCGGATAAGTGGACACGACGTGGGAAACTTCGGTCGGTTTGAGTATGGGGGGATAAAGTATGCTTGACAAATAGTCGAGATTATTTACGCACAATTTCAAACCTTAAAGACTTAATTGGACCAATTAAAGTGAAAAAATGGTAATATGAAGACATAGTATAAGGGATGGGCTAAAAGTAAGAAGCAGGATGAATGATGTACCATTTTCGGATGGTTATCCATTGAATCTTTACATCTTGACTTCTTTATAATATGAGAGTAGATTTGCATTGGAGAAATGGTGGTTGATACCAACCGTTTTTTTGATTGATGTACTGTATCTATCGTGCAATTCAAAAGAATTAAAAATCGAAGAGGTTTTAGTTTATGCTAATATTTATAGAGTTAATAGGTGTTATCTTATTTGGAATATATATATATAGAAAAACCTTTTATAAAAAGCAAGCAGAGAATAGAAGTTTAGGATATTCGGCATACACATCAGATAGACTAGCAAGTAATGTTGCATTCTGTAGGGCTTTTATTATTTGCTTATTATTAATAATATTTTGTGTAGGATAGAAAAGAGAAATTTAGCGGAATGATGCATTGACTCGTTGAACTAATCAGCACTAAGATTTTAGTGAAGGGGAGCGTGAAAAAGCTGTTGCTACTTGAAATATCAGTGTAGAGAAGTCAAATATCTATATTTGTATAAGCGTGCAAACCTTTTAGACGGATAGTACATTTTTATTTATCGATGTGCTATCTTTTTTAAATATGCACGGTATATTGTTTATCGTTGTAATCATACAATAGGCGTATGATATAGGGGGCGCGGTTTAATTACGCATTGTGTTAGTGCCCTAAACTATATTTCGATTAATAATCCATTAGTTGCAATTAAATCCTACATGACCACATCAATAGGGATGTGGTCTTTTTATTTACTCAAAACAGGAGGACTATTTATGACAGAGAGAAACATTAACAAAGCTACAGAAGTTGGTATCGAGTATGCAGCGGAGCAGGCGTTTGATATGCTGGCGATCTACTATCTGGACAGAGAAAGAGAAGTTGCTTTTCAGAGCTTCCTTTATCTTTTCGTAGCGCTTAGAGAGTCAGATATCGGACTTGCATTCTTCCTTGTGGATACGATGTTGAGAGGTATCTGGGAGGAGAGATTCGCAACCCTAATTGGAACGGCCGTTGGTGATGATGTAGAAAGAAGAAACTTCTTTGTCGAGGATTTCGATGAGGAACAGAAACAGTACTGGCTCGGGCGTATCCATGAGATGGAAGAGGAGGAAACAAAGGAAGATGATGATGAGGACGAGAGAGATTTTAACATCGAAGCAATAAGAAGCATCATTAAGTGTCCAGAGGGTTGCGCAGATGATTGCTATTCCTGCATCTCAGATATCATTGAGGAAGCTTTTGTGATCTATCAGAAGGCAGTGTATGTAAGACGGCAGTATCGTATTCCGACAAGGAGAAACAAAGTGAAAAAAGTCGGCGGATTAAAGGGACTATATCTTCACTACTGTTACCTTCTCGGATACCTGCCTAAGTACAACCAGAATCCGCTTAGAGTGTCTCCGTATATCAGAGATGACCTTATAAAGATGGAGGAGATAGCAAAGGAAACAAGATTTATATGCAGAGAAAAGCTAGAGGAATTATTATTACCTTTACGAAGGAGATTCTGATGATGATTACTGGATAAGGTCAGCAGCGAAAGCTGCTGAGCTAATTGCCACACAATTGGCCGTTTATTTGCGTTGTTGCCTTTTGTGAAGTGAAGTATAATATAAAAAGAATTGGAGTAAATCAAAATGTCTACTAGAAAGGACAATATATATGGCAAAGGTTGAATTAAACTACAATCCCTATCTATTAGAAACCAAGGTGACCTTTAACGGTAATGAACCTAGAATTAATAGTCTTATAGAAAAGTATGATTATAACCAAATGAAGGTGATTTGCCACAGAGCTGCCCAGTTGTTTGCACTATTCCGATGAATGAGCAGATGATATAATAATAACGAGACAAATTTCATTTGTGTGTGGGGGGGGTAGCGATGAGTATAGGTGTAGGCGCACATGCAGATTTGTATGTATATGATAACGAAACCGTTATATACAAATATGGCGGTTACAATCTGAATATACCTGAGTATCGGAATGAAGAACATAAATATGATGGGATCATAACCATTAACCGAGACTGTTTTGTCGAACCAGAAATACATGAAAAATTAAAGAAGACATCAGGTGGTAGAAAAAAGTTAGTTGTAAAACGTATACCACGAGAGGTCGATTATGGACAAATGATTAAAGACAGGAAAATCATTATTGAGAATTGTAGCAATTGCTGGGAATGTACATCTGAACATATTGATGTAATGGCACTTCATGTATTATTCAAGCTGTTTCGACAATATCAAGAAGAAGGGAAGCTGCCAGATTGTGTCAACTATAATGTTTAAAGAGTGAAGAATGATGAAGGAACTAGGGGTAAAACATTACGGTGATAATGAATATCGTGAGCTTGGTAATATAATGATTGATTCACAGATTTGCGAGGACACAGCGATAGGAATCACAAGTGATGGTGAACTATTGTACGCAGAAAATAAATTGTTGAATAACAGCAGTGCATATTGGATGCAAAGCGTTTACTACAGTATCAATAAAGAAGAATTCTGTGAATTCCTGAATCAGGCGAGATCAAAAGGTTATATAGAAGATGCAAGAAAAGGTCAGACAACGGAAGAAGAATTGAAGAAGCTATGCGAGTAGAAATTAGAATTTATATTATGGATTTTTATTGATTGGTAAATAATTTCTGTTTGCAGGAGGAATAAAAAATGACATTGAAAGATATTAGTCATGGTCCAAGTTGGACGATATGGATTGTATTTGTTATATTTGCAGTTCT